>CAIZHO010000471.1 GCA_903932805.1 uncultured Roseiflexaceae bacterium
CATGCTAATGATTTTGCGGGCGGTTTTGTCGGATTCGTCTTGGGCGACGCGCTCGATTTCGCGGATGCGGCGTGCCGACTCATCACGTGCTTCGACTTCGACTTTCGCCAAAATCACCTCGCGCGCTTGGTCTTCGGTGAGACCCGAAATGCGCTCGAGTTCGGTCCGTTGTTGCTGTTTGTACTGATCTGCCTCGGCGTTGGTCAGCTCTGCTTGCCGTTCACGCTGGGTGATTTGGCGTTCGCGTCGTTCAACACCTTCGACTTTGCGATCGAGGGCTTCTTCTTTGCGCGTAATCCGCTCTTCTTGTTGGCGCAAATTTTGTCGGCCTTCGCGCACGTGGTTCTCGGCATCGGTGCGGATGCGCAAGGCCTCATCAGACGCCTGCATTTTGAGTTCTTTGTGTTCGGTGCGAATTGATTCGAGCTTCAGCTGCCATTCGGCTTCGATGCGCGAGATTTGATTCTGGGTGTTGGTTTTATTCATGAACAAAGCGATGCCGAAACCTGCAGCAGCGCCGATGAACAACATAATTATAGACACATACTCATTCATCTCGGGCCCTTCCAAGTAAATATATCTTACAGTGATGACGCCTAAAAATTACGACAACCATCGCATATAGTGCCAAAACTGTTTGACCTATCTTAACCGTTGACAGATTGTTCTGTCAAGAATCGAGATAGGTCTTTGCAGTCGCTTATGTGGATTTCGATGGTGATTCAGCGCATTTTTCGGGCTTCCAACATGCTGTGTTTGACGATGTAATGGAACCACGCAGCTACGGTGAGGGCACCGAACTGATTGTGCACAATTGTACGGGTGAGTGGCATGCCTGCATCGCTCAGCTCGCTGAACAGTGCGACGCTGTCGCTACGGGTGCGGCTTGCGGCAGTACGCAGATCAGAAAACGATACGTCTTGCGCAGGGACATACACATCAGACTCGTCAGGCGCAGATGGTCCGCTGATGCATTGGCGCAAGCGTGCCTGCGCCCAGCGTTCGACACCGATAATGTGCCCCAAGAGAGCACGATTTTTGGGCGTGTCTGCGTGTTGCTGAATATAACTGACTAATTCTGGCTGGCTCTGTTCGAGCCGTTGTAATAACGCTGCTGTGGTTACGCCACGGGTCGGCCGTTCTAACATCAGCCCCGCAACAAAGTGTAAAAGAAAGGGAACAATCGCCATTTACACATCCTCGTTGATTGAACCGGTGATGTACAACACACCAACCCAGAGTGCCCGTGCATGACGGTAGAACAAAACGCCGAATACTGCCATGAAGCCGCCGATCCCCAAAAGGAGTGTCACCGTTGGAATATTCGTTGTAATTGCCAATACCCCACCGGCGATGGCAATAAGGCACAGAAGTGCCGTGCTGATTGCCATACCGCCCGTCACTTCGCCGTTATCACGTTCGAAAATAACATTGCAGGTCGGGCAGCGGACATTCATCACAAACAGAGAACGGAACATGCGACCGCGTTGGCACGCAGGACATGTGAGCCAAAAAGTCAACCAAAAAACACGTAATACTCGTATCACGTGCTCACCTCAGTTCTCTGTAGTTGGAATGGTGGGCGATAATGGACTCGAACCATCGACCTCAACGATGTCAACGTTGCGCTCTAACCAGCTGAGCTAATCGCCCTCACCTACCCAATAGTAGCACGTCGAGAATTGGTTTGTCAAATCTGCGCCGCAGGGACAGCGGATGTCGTAGCGTATCCGCGAGTCGGCGAGTCCATCGACCGTGCGATTGCTACCAACTGCGCACAGGCATGATGGTATAGTTTGTCTGTCCTCGAGAGCCGCCTTAGACGGCGCTGTTAGCGCTCGCACCATACCATGAAAGAGAGGGTTTCGATGTATCGAGAGCGAACCATTTGGAATCTCTTTCGGCAGTTTGTCACCATCGGCCTGCAATCATTTGGTGGTGGTGCTACCACACTCTATCTGATGCGTCGTGTTTCGGTCGATGAGCAGCACTGGGTCAGCGATACCGAGTACACAGCGTTTTGGGGAATGGTCCAGATTGCACCGGGTATCAACTTACTCGGTCAGTCGGTATTGATTGGTCACAAGGTCGCCGGATTACGTGGATCCCTCATCGCGTTGGCGGGGTTGCTTTTGCCGAGTACCGCGCTCACCGTCGCGATTACGGCTGCATATGCGGTCATTCGGACTAATCCACTGGTGATGGCTGCGGTCCATGCGATCATCCCCGCTACCGTCGGTATCGGCTGTGTGTTGGCCTACCAGATGCTCAGTCCGGTATTGCAGGCGAGTCGATCCGAAGGGGTGCGCAGCCTCGTGTTGAGCAGTGTGGTGGTCATTGCAGCACCAGTGTTCTTCATAGTGGTCGGCGTCCCGGCTGTTATCGTGTTGTGGGGAGCGGGTGTGTGGTGTGCAATGGGCGCTATCTGGATGCGGCGAGGAGCAGTCTAAATGGATCCCATAGAGGTATTTTGGCTGTTTCTCAAAGCAGCACTTTTTTCGACATCAGGGACCGGTAATCTCCCCATGCTCCATACTGACTTCATCAGCCGCGACTGGGCGAGCGAGCAGATGTTTGCAGAAGCGCTGGCAATCGGCCAACTCAGCCCAGGGCCAACCGGGCTTTGGGTACTGAGCTTTGCGTATCTTGTTGATGGACTACGTGGTGTGCTCTTGGCGCTGATTGCCATTACGATACCGCCGTTATCGGTTATCGGGATCCATGCACTGTACCTGCGATATGGGGAGTACCCGGCTGTTCAAGGGTTTATGCGGGGGTTGATGATTGCGGTGTCGAGCATGTTTATTGTGGTGATTATGCAGATTTTTGCACAGAATGGAATTGATGTAGCCACGCTCTGTATTGCATGTGTGGCGGGTGTGCTTACCTGGCGAAAAACTGTCCCCGTCCCGTTACTGTTGGTTGCTGCCGGGGTTGTTGGAATCCTGTTGAAATCTGCATGATGCAGTCGCTGTAATAGCTACAAGATTGAAAAAGTTTGTAAAATCCAACAACTACTACCTACTACCTACGTATATCTCCTAGCGTATTTTGTTTTTGTAGGCATAAAAGATGAAATCTTGGGAGGTTGTTTTTTGGCCCAGATCATGGAGTGAGCGCAAAATTTGGGCACGGTGGTCGGTGCCGTGATTCACGACCTGCAACAGCACTTGCCAGACTCGGAGTGTTTCGTCTTCACCTTCGAGCGGGGTTGAATCGAGGATGTAGGGGGTCAGTGAATCGAGATAGATGCGCATCGACGCTTCGACTGCATTCCAATATGCACGAATGCTGTCGTAGTTGGTAAATTTGGCTGGGTCAAGCGGCGGGGGGAATTCTTCGCCGCGCAAACCGCAAAACCATACCTCATCGACCTCGATCATATGCAGTATTTGGCGCTGGATAGAACCGCGTGAGTAGCGCCCCGGCTGGGTGAAGGCACCGGTGGTGAGTTTCACGATGTTGTTATCCCAGAGCGCTCGATTCTCTGCGAAGTGATATCCGAAATAGTGGCGAAACATTTCTACTGTCATGGCATCCTCGGCATGCTAAGGGTGGACGGTTGCGTGTGCAATCTCAACCTGATTGACAAGGGGCGACACCTGCGTCCCGATGAGTTTGATGGCGTTCATGAGTTGGGCGTGCGTGAGCTTGGCATTATCCATTTGGAATGTGAAGCGCGAAATCCCACCGAGTGCCGCACTATGGCGCAGGATTTTGGCAGCGACGTCTTGGGGATTGCCGACCAACAATGCGCCGAGTGGTCCATTTTGTGCGTTGAAGTGGCCACGGGTGACCGGCGGCCAGCCACGTTCTTTGCCGATGCGGGTGAACGTCTCGGCATACCCGGGGTAGTACTCTTCAACGGCTTGTTCGTTTGAATCGGCAACGTACCCGAGCGAATGGATCCCAACGGTGAGTTGTTCGGGAGGATGACCTGCGTGTGCCCCAGCCTTGCGATAGAGGTCGATAAGCGGACGAAAACGGTGCGTCTCACCGCCGATAATCGCAACCATCAGTGGAATGCCGAGTGTTCCCGCGCGTGCAAAAGAAGCTGGAGTACCGCCGACTCCGAGCCACACGGGGAGTGGAGACTGCAGCGGCCGTGGATAGACGGGCTGGTTTTGCAGTGCAGGCCGGTACGTACCTGACCAGGTGACGTATTCGTGCGCACGGAGCTGCAAAAGGAGTTCAAGCTTTTCGGTGAAGAGTGCATCATAGTCATGCAAACTGTATCCAAAGAGCGGGAACGATTCGGTAAATGACCCGCGGCCGACACAGATTTCGGCACGACCCTGCGAAATCAGATCGAGGGTTGCGAAGTTTTGAAAGACACGTACCGGGTCTGCAGCACTCAACACCGTGACTGCGCTCGAGAGGCGTATGCGCTTTGTTCGTGCTGCAGCGGCTGCCAGAATGACAATGTTCGCAGAATCGAGGAATTCTTTGCGATAGTGCTCGCCAATTGCAAAGATATCGAGGCCCATCTCGTCTGCATACTGTATGCGGTCGAGGAGTTCTGCTAGGGCAACTGCGTCATCTGTGGCTACGCGTGTCGCCAGCGGGGTGCTGGTTGCAGCGAAGCTGTCGATGCCTATTTCCACGCAGTGATCCTTTCACTTCCACCGATGCACATTCGTATGATTTTTCTATTATATACATCTTACATTGAGGAGTGTTCATTTGAATAGGTATACTACCAACATTGCAGATGACGAATGAATGACAGGTGAGCAATGCGCTTCTCGATACGATTCAACAATGACCGTCCGGTACGCGAGTACATGGCATTGGCACAGGCTGCAGAGGCTGCAGGATTCGATCAATTTTGGGTCAGTGATGATTTGTTCTTGTATGGGGTATGGCCCATCCTCGCGAGTTGTGCGACGGTGACCGAGCGTATCCACCTCGGTACGTGCATTGTTAATCCGTACACGATGCATCCCGCCGAAATGGCAATGCAAGCGATTGCATTAGACGAGTTATCGGGTGGCCGGGCGCTCCTCGGCATCGGCGCGGGGGCGGGGGATTTTTTGGGGTGGGTGGGCTTGCCCCAAGAGCGCCCATTGACGCGGATAATCGAGACAATCGCTGTGCTCCGCGCGTTGTTTGCGGGTGAGCGTGTGGCGCATGCGGGGGCAGAGTTGGGAGCATGGAGCAGCGATGCATACATGCGTACTCCGACTCGTCAGATCCCGATTTATTTGGGGGCGATGAGCCCCAAAATGCTGGAAGCGATTGGTGCACATGCCGATGGCGGGCTACCGTTGCTGTTCCCCCCTGAACACTATGCAATGGCACGCAATCTGGTCGACAAAGGCATCGCCGCGGCGCATCGTGATCCCGCGAGTGTCGATATGGCAGCCTGCATTTGGATTTCGGTGGGGCCAGATACCGCGGCTGCCGAGGCGGTGCTCCGTCACAAAATTGCCTATTATGGACATGCGTTGAGCGATACGATTTTGGCCAATCTGGGGGTACCGCGGTCAGCTTTCGTCCCGATTGAACATGCCATGCAACACGACCACGACGAGGCCCGCGCCTGTGCATTGGTGACCCCCGAGATGTTGCGTATCGGGATCACGGGGTCGGGGAGCGATGTGTTGCCTCGGTTGAAAGCGATGGTGGCAGCGGGTGCCACGCATATCAGCTTTGGTCCTCCGCTCGGGCCGGATCCACTCCGTGCCATCGAGATCCTGGGTACAGAAGTCTTGCCTGCACTGCGGCAGATGGCGTAGAACGCATACACAGACCCCCGATTGCACCTGCAATCGGGGGTCTGTTGGTTTACTCAGCGAGGCGATGTGCAGCAGCGGCTTTGGCGAGGAAGTGGGTCATCTCGTCGTTGTCATGGGCAACCGTAGCGAGTGCAGACCATACTTTGGGATTGTCTGGGTAGACATCACTCAACACTTCAAGTAACGCACGCGCACGTTTGTGATCGCCCTCGCGATACAGTCGATTGACGGTTTTGAGGAGCACCTGGGCTTCGGCATCAGACATTATTGAACCTTGTCGATAATGACCCAGCCTTGTGACAGATTGCTCCCACCGTACATGCGGAGGTTCGTTGCATCGAGATTAACGTCATAAATCAGGACAATGCTTGTCTTGACCCCGTTTGGTTCGACGTTGTTGCTGATACCCAGATCCGACGCAGACCCTGGTGCGTTGTCGTACACCTTCATCGAGCGCTCGACATTTACATCGTAGCGGCGGCCCTGGTCATCGAGCAATGCAAAGAAGTTGGCAGGGAGGGGTTGTGATGTGCCAGTATTGTTGGCAACAGTGACCAAAACAATCACATACGTCCCCGTGGGTGGCACACCTGCCAGGCTGATTGGTCCATTGATGACATTGGGGTCTGGGTAGAGGCCATACTCCCAACCGTCTTGGCTAAGCGTTGCGTCTCGGTTTAGCAACATGACCGGCAGTGGTGTCGCAGTCGGCGTGCCTGCGGGTGTCATGGTGGCCAATGCGGTAGCGGTCATGGCAGGATCAACGGTTGGAGTTGTATCTGCGCTGGTTGCCCCGAACAGATTTGCCGGCAGTATCGTCGCTGTGCCGCTGCCAAAAAATTGACTCGCAAGAAATACAATCAATAACAGTGCTAGTGCGCCGAGCACCCCCCACATCAGCGGCGTCGGACCGCGTGGCTCGTCGTCGTATTCTTCGGCGAACGCATCGAATTCAGCGGTCAACTCGTCTTCTCCCAGTACCGATGACGTGCTCTGTTGGGTCTGTACTGGTGCGGGACGACTCGGACGAGCGGCGGGTTGGACAGATGCACTCGGCCGTTGGTTGGCCGCACTCGGGCGCCCCAGCAACGATCCCGTGCGCTCGCGGATTGCATTCCGGCCGCGGTCGACAATGCTCGGGCGGTCTGCACCCAGTGCACGTAAGCCACGCAGTGCCATTTCGTTATTGGGATCGATGGCGATGGCGCGCTCGAGTGCATCGCGGCGCAGCTTGGGATTATCTGAGACGCCTGCCAACCACAACCAGGCCTGAATGTTCTGTGGGTCTTGTTTGGTCAGGAGTGTGAACAGATTACGCGCTTCTTCGCGGTTGCCGTCACGGGCCGCCTCAATACCTAATTGCAGTATTTCGTTTGCTTCGGCCATTGCTGATCCGATCCCCTCTATACATATAATGATGTTGATTGTACTATGGTGTATAGTACTACAAATACAGAAAATATGTCAATCTGTGTCTCTTGCATACCATCGTCCATGCGCAGAGTGAAGCATGTATACCCCTGAGGAGTCACCATGCGTCTGACGAGTTTTCGTCGTGATGGCACCCGCATCCATGCAGGAATCGCAACCGAACATGGTATTATTGACGTCCACGAAGGCATGGCGCTCGTCAACGACGAACGACCGGCTACGCCTGCCAGCCTGAGCGATATCATCCGCGGTACCAATGAGACCGTGCACCTCGGGGCAGTCAGTGTCATCCAAGAAGTCATCGAACAGCTGCAATCGGGCACCGACATCTCGTACTGGTTTGGCGGGGTCGAAATGTTGATGCGGCGCAATGATGTCCAGCTCCTCGCACCGCTCGCCGACATCCCCTATTGGCGGCGTTGCGCGCTCCACTTGCCCAGCTACGAGGCACTGTTCCGCCGTCGTGGCGACGCGATGCCGATGCACTGGTACGAGCACATCCCCATTTGGGCAGGATACGCGCCACAGCTGTGGGGCGATCGTGCAGTGCTGCCGTTCCCCGATACCACACAATGCGACGTCGAGTGTGAAGTTGTCTGGGTCACGGGTCGTGATGTGCGCAACTGCGATGCAGAAGACGGATTAGATGCGATTTTGGGTTTGTGTCTGATGGCGACTGTCGTTGATGCAACCCGTGCGACGGAAGATGTACTGCATGGGCAGTGGTCGCGCCCCGCGGGTGTCGTGATGGGGCCCGTGCTGACCTGTGTCGATGAACTCGTCGAATTCATGTTGCCTGACGGACGGTTCCGGATTGATGTACGGTTGCTCGTGAATGATGTCCAAGTGTCACACATCAATCTACGTGATGTGCACTACACAATGGGGAGTGCGGTGGCCCATGCGTGCGACGGCCAATCGGTCGAAGCCGCGAGCGTGTTCAGCAGTGGTGTGGTGATGAGTTTGTCGCTCGCTGGCGGAGCGTGGCTTGTGCCGGGTGATGCAGTAGAAATCGATGCGGGTCCACTGGGCGCATTGCGTTGGACCATGGAGGGCTAATGAAGCGACGTTGGTTGGTCTGGTGTGCCGCGTACAGTGTCTTCATGGGAGCGTGTGCGTCGGTACCGACGGTACAAACATCGACCGTGACTCCTACAGCAGCAGTCCCTGCTCCATCGCAGACCCCCGTGCCTGTGACGCGTACGCCATCGAGCGCACCAATGACATTGGCACAGACGAACGCATCACTCCATGTACAACCCTTGACTGCACTGTCGTTTGAGGGCACTGTTCCGGCCGCACTCGAGCGTGCCGTCGTGGTCTATACCGATGCGGCAGGACGCGTGTTGTCACAGCAGGAGGTGCCGGCCAACGACGGCACCATCGCGTTTACCATCATCACCGGTGGTGCATTGGGACCAGCAACAATCACGGTCATGAGCGGTGCGCAGGTGATTGCCGGGCCGACGATTGTGCATTCGGTGGTAGCAGATTCAACGGTGCAAACAGACGTACCGGTCTACAGTGACCTGTTCACCCAGACCACAGCGTTTTTGGGGCAGAGCGCCCGTGCCTACGAACTCAACGGAACGACGGTACACGGCTATCGGTCACCGGACAATCCGTTATTTTGGTTGCGTGATCATGTCTATCAGGGTCGTGGGTTTCGCTACATCGAACACGATGTGAAAAGTCTGCTGACCGCCTTTGCAGCGGCACAACTCCCGGATGGGAGTTTGCCCGATTGGATTGACGCACCAGAGATGGGGGTCAAAGCGGGTCGCAAGGAAGTCGAAGCAGATGTGGAGTTTTTGTTTGTGCAAGGCATCTTCGAAGCATGGCAGATGAGTGGCGATGATGCCTGGATGACCCAGATGCTCCCCCATGCCCGTGCAGCACTCGCCTACACGACGAGCGATGCCGTGCGTTGGGATTCGACACGCGGTTTGATACGGCGACCATACACCATTGATATGTGGGACTTTTCGTATGGACCGACTACCAGCCATCCCGACACCGGGGTTGCAGCACCACGTCATTGGATCGACGACCAGACCATCTGGGGAACGTTCCATGGCGACAACACGGGCCTCGTGCAGGCACTGCGTATGATGTCTACGATGGAACAACGAGCCGGTACCGCAGCGGCTGCCCGTGCCTATCAGCAACAGGCAGACGAGATCCAACAGCGAATCATCAACCTCAGCTGGAACGGAGCGTTTTTTCGTCATTTTGTTGCTGAGCGTACAGACTGGCAGGCACCCGGGGTCGACGAATCGACACAATTGAGTCTGTCGAATGCCTATGCACTAAACCGCGGAGTATTGTCGGCGGCGATGATTCAACAGGTGTTGGCGACCTACTATGAGCGCGGCCAACGGAACGACGGGATCGGGTTGCCATGGTATAGTATCGACCCGCCGTTCCCGGCGGGGAGCTACGGATTGGCTGGCCGCAAAGGTGAACTGCCGGGCGAGTATGTGAACGGTGGGTTGCTCCCGTTGGTGGGTGGTGAATTAGCGCGGTCGGCGTTTGGGAACAACCTCGAGGCATTTGGATTTGATACGTTGAATCACTACGCAGTGTTGATCGGCCGTTTCGGCGGGTCGTATCTCTGGTATTATCCAACCGGTCAACCGGGTATATCTGGGCCCGATACGTTAGCAGTCGATGGTTGGGGTGCATCGGCGATGCTTGGGGCACTGATGGAAGGGGCTGCTGGCATCGTCGATGCAGGATTTACGTACACAGCAACCAAAATAACTCCTCGGTGGGGGTTTTCGCCGGTACGAAAGGCATACGTCGTTGCTCGTTACCCAGCCAGCCAAGCGTATGTGGCATACCGTTGGGAGCAGTCTGCGCGGCGCATCGAGCTCCACACCACAGGCACTGCAACCTTTGCGACGGTGAGTATCCCAATCCCTGACGAGACACCAGATAGTGCGACGTTGACAATCGACGGTGTTGTGCAGCCGTCGAATGGCATTGTGGTTGTGCGTGGCCGCCGCATGATTTCGATCAAAATTACCGAAAACACCGATCTGCGCGGGCTCCATCATGCCTTTGTGGTGGAGTGGTAGCATAGGTCGATGCCGAGTATCGACACGAAAGAAGGAACGAGATGAATCACACCACCGTCGCCAATGCGTTGTTGCTGTCACGCCAACAGGCAACCCTTTGTTCGCCCCCGTCAGATAACCCTGCCTATACCCTGGCAGATGCGTATGCAGTCGCCAAAATTCACCTCGATACCGCATTGAGTGGTGGGATGACCCCTGTCGGTCGCAAAATCGGCTTCACCAACCCCACGGCCTGGGCCAGCATGTTGCTCAACACCCCGGTCTGGGGATACGTATACGACAAAACCGTGTTCGATACGACGGCTGGTCACACAACCCACGACCTGCGTGGTGCGATGCAACCAAAAATCGAACCCGAAATCATGTTTGGGCTCAAAGCGACGGTACCCGGTACCGGTGACCCGGTCGATGCGCTCGGTGCGGTGGCCTGGATTGCACTCGGGTTCGAAGTTGTTTCATGCCCATATCCAGATTGGAAGTTCAAAGGCGTCGACGCGGTGTCCGGTTTTGGTTTGCATCGTGCATTGTATGTAGGCCCGAAGCGGATCGTGACGGCAGATGACGATTTGGTTGCGATTGTGGCAGCACTGGGGGCAGTCACCGCACGCATCTACAAAAACAATGTCCTGGCTGGCGAAGGGTCAGGCAAAATCGTCTTGGGGAACCCCGCCAAGGCGTTGGCAGCGTTGGGCGTCATTTGCGCAAACCAGCCACAGTTTGCCCCATTGGCATCAGGTGAAATCATCAGCTCGGGCACGTTGACCCCGCCACCAACGATCGACGCAGGCGATGTCATCCGCGCTGAGGTGGCCGGGTTTGACCTTGGCCCGGTGCAGGTGTCGTTTTAGGAATATATCAGATTGGCATTATAATAGGACCTGTTGTACACGCCACAAGTACCGGGCGCTGTGCTGTGTGAAAGGGTCAATCTGCATGAGTGATGCATTACATGACGTGTTTGGTGCCCGTGCGCCGCTCAAAGTCGGTTCGAAATCTTATGTGATGTACCGCCTTGATGCGCTGAACAAGCTCAAAGGCGTCAATTTAGCAACGCTGCCTTTTTCGATCAAAGTCGTTCTCGAGGCATTGTTGCGCAATATAGGTGACGGATTCACGAGTGCAGATGACGTCGAAGCAATGGCACAGTGGACGCCAGGGAGTGCCGGGACACGTGAAGTGGCATTTAAGCCGGCACGCGTCTTGATGCAGGACTTCACCGGCGTTCCGGCAGTCGTCGACTTGGCAGCCATGCGCGATGCCATGAAGCAGCTGGGCGGTGACCCGGCTCGCATCAATCCATTGGCACAAGCAGACCTGGTCATCGACCACTCGGTGCAGGTCGATGCATTCGGGAGCGGGATGGCCGTGCAACTCAATGCAGACCTCGAGTTTTCGCGCAATCGTGAGCGCTATGAGTTCTTGCGTTGGGGGCAACAGAGCTTCAGTAACTTCAGCGTCGTACCGCCCGAGACCGGTATTTGTCACCAAGTCAATCTCGAATTCTTGGCCAAAGGTGTATTGGTCAAGAACATCGACGGCG
>CAIZHO010000472.1 GCA_903932805.1 uncultured Roseiflexaceae bacterium
ACGCCGAGCTCGGTGCCGTAGTCATAGAAGATCCCCGCAATGGGCACGCGCCGGTCACCGGTGCTCGTCTGCAAGACAAACGTGTCCCCGACATGAAGGTTGCGTTTGAGTGCCAACGGCTCAGAAATGATAATGGCGTCGTCGGCAAATGCCGGCCAAATGGTCGCCGGGTCACCTTCGGCCCACAAAAAGGTATCGTAATCGTTAGGAGTCACGTCGAGTGCAATCTGCAACACAGGTGTCCGATCGGTGGGCAGCATAGTGCTCCGATAGCGCCGGATGCGCGCGACCCCGGGGAGCGTTGCAATCCGATTTGCGACCCCGTCAGGCAGGGATGTGTCGAGGCGGTTCGCATTGAGTGACGGGGCTGATACAAAGACATCAGCCCGGATTGTGGTCGTCAGCCAATCCACCACCGTTACGCGAAAGCTCGCCACCATCAGTCCCACTGCAATGGTCACGGCGACGGCAATCATCAATGCCGCAATCGCCACCCCGGTGCGACTCAGCGAGGTAATCACATCACGCACAGCCATACCCGCAATCAACCCACCCAAGCGCACCGCAACGGGCCGCAGTAGCTGCATCAACACAACCGTGGTCCACGGTGTCACCATGGCAGCCCCGAGGGTGAGAAAGAGCAACCCGGCGTAACTGAACCATATCGATGGCCCTTGCCACATCACAACGCCACCCAGTGCCATCCCCACGAGCCCAACGACAGCTAGGATGGGCACAATGCGCATCATTTGTTCTTCGTACGACGAACGCCGCAACACGGTGCGCGGCGGGGTGCGCGCTGCTTCGAGGGTCGGGATGGCAAGCGCCACAAAGGATGCCACTATCCCCAACACGGTGCCTTTGAGCAACGCAAACCAACCGACCTGGATCTGGGTGACATTGACCACGAAATAAATATCGTTGATCGTGCGGGCGACCAATCCCAGCAGTCCTTGGGCCAAAACGATGCCCAAACCGAGTCCCACCAGCGTACCGATAATCCCGATGACACTCCCCTCGACCAACATTAACCCTGCCACTTCGCGTTGCGAAACGCCCAAACAGCGCAGGGTCCCTAAGAGTTGGCGACGCTGGACCACCGAGAATGTCATGGTGTTGTAAATCAGAAACATGCCCACAACCATGGCGAGCAGACTCAATGCATTGAGATTTATCTCGAACGATGCCGTCATTTCGGTTGTGCTTTGGGCTCGCTGACTCGGAGTGGTCATACGAATCCCCGGCGGCAGAAACGCCTGCACTCGGGCACGTTCTTGATCGCTGCTGAGAATCACATCGATGCGATCAATCCATCCGTCACGCTCGAGCCACTCTTGCGCAGTACCGATGTCGGTCAACACGACGTCGTCGAGCAGTGCATTCGATGCACTGCCATCGGGCGTCAAAATCGCAGCGACGAGCATTTCGTGGGGGCGACCGGCTATGCGTACTGCAATACGGTCACCTGGCTTCACGCCCAGCGCCGTGGCAGTTTTGGCCCCCAAAAGGACACTGTCTGGCGCTGTTAACAAGGCTGCCATACCGTTTTGGAGGGGTGTGCCCGCAGCACTCATCTCGGGCCGAAACGCCAGCTCGCTGAACGGATCGATTCCCAAAATCGTCAGCGTCCGCGACGGCTTTTGTGCGGTAATGGCATACCCCTCTAGTACGGGTGCACTGGCCCTAATACCGGCTTCGGTGCGGAGCCGCACAAAAAACTCCTCAGGGATGCCTTGCGGGCCGCCGAGCAGTTGTTCGGTGGCTTTGCCGCTGACCGCTTGGGTCGATGAGAGGAACGCACGCCGCGCGCTTTCGTTGGCAATGTCAATGGCAATCACCACTGCCACGCCCATCGCCACGCCGATGATGGCCAGCAGGGCTTGCCAGGGGCGGCGCAGTGGCCAGCGCAGGGTGCTCTTCCACAACACTGGGATCACAGCAGCGTCCCGGCGTCGTCTGCAACGAGATGCCCCGCCTGGATGCGGACCACACGGTCAGCGCTGGCAGCGACTTCGCGGCTGTGCGTCACCATCAGCAACGCATGCCCGCGCTGGTGTGCCAGGTCTGTCAGCAGCTGCAGGATGACCATACCCGTATCGCTATCGAGGTTGCCCGTGGGTTCGTCTGCGAGGATCAACGGCGGCTCATGCACCAACGCACGTGCCACTGCCACCCGTTGTTGCTCCCCTCCCGACAAACGATCTGGTGCGGTCGCGGCACGATCAGCGAGGCCCACATCGGCGAGCAACGCCATGGCCCGCGCATGCGCAGGTTTGCCGACAATCCCGTTGAGTTCGAGCGGTAACAAGACATTTTCGAGGACCGAGAGCGTGGGCACCAAATTAAAAAACTGAAAGACGAATCCTATTGACGTGCGCCGAAAATGCGTCCGGGCGGTCTCGTCCATACCATTGAGGTCATGACCACCAACAATGACCGAGCCTGCGTCGGCGCCATCGATCCCACTAATGATATTCAGCAGTGAACTCTTGCCCGAGCCACTTTTGCCCACTAATGCAACACGTTCACCGGCATGGACATGCATATCGACACCATGCAGGACATGCCGCCGAACCGCACCTTCGTCATACCACTTCTGCACCGCGGTCAGCGACACTATGGGCTGCATACAGACCTCATTCACACGGATTCAAACTACAGCATAGCATGTTGAGAAAAATATCACATGAAAAAGCGATGAACGGCACGCATTGCGCGTGCAGTCCACCGCATACCAGACATCATATCAGCGGACGATAGCACCTTCGGGAGGGACAACTCCTGGACCGAAGAGCACGTAATCATACCAGCGTGCATACGTTGTTTGGAAGTCGTCTGCCAGCAACGGTGTGCCGTCTGCGGCCGTTACGGTGCGCTGATAGCTCACGTGCATGCCGCCACGACCATATACCAGTTGGCTCTTGGTGCCGGCCTTCATCGTGGCGTCATATTGCCATACCGGCGCACCAGGTCGTGTCACCTGCGTAATGAACGGCCCCGCGAAACGGACCTGCCGGCCATCAGGAATGCCCCACAATTCAATCGTCAAGCGGAACTGTTCGGGCTCGTTCCGTACCACTACCATCACCGGCCCGGCACTGTCGTTCTTGAAGCGGAAGTCCGTCGTCGGTTCCATCACCGTTGCATCAAAGCCCAATATGTCCTCGTAGGTTGATACCACAAACGTATGCGGGATACGTCGCGTGATGGGGAACCCGCCATTTGCCGCAGTCCGAAAAATCGTCGTCGACACTTGGCATATCCCACCGGCAAACACCTTTGCTAACTGCCCACCAACAATACCGTACCCCTCAACGAAATCCGTATCCGTAAAGTTGCTATGAGCCAAAAACGAGAATTCTTCGCCGGCGGGAATCACCACACCATCGATCATCGCTGCCCCTTTTGCGATATTGGTGCGCTTGGAATACCCCGCACCTTTGTACGTTGTCGTCGCAGTGGCAACGCGTTCGACACCGGGCATGGGATTTGTGTAATTGACGAGATGCGGCATCCGGCTCAGGTATGCACTGCCCAGATTACTCAGGCGCACGACCGTTGCATTGCCTTCGAGGTGCTCTTCAAAGCGGGCACGCTCGAAGTATTGCACTTTGACGGTCATTTCGTCTTGCGTCACATAAAATGCTTCGCTTAGTGGGTATCCAAACAGTGCCAGTCCACCACGTGTGTGCCAAAACGTCTCGAAGCTCCCACTGACCGCATGTTGGGTGACTGCAAAATACGTCCCCAAGCTCGGCGGTGCGGGTTCAAACGCGGGACCGCGTAGTGCTGGGTCGATTGCATCGATGGCAAATGCCCCGATTCGACTGAGCATCACCGCCGCTTGTTCGGCATGGCCAAATGGTACTTCAAAACGTGCTTTTTCGAAGTACTGCACACGCAATCCGCCGTCTGTAATGATTGGAGTCAGCGGGTTCCCAAAAATCTCATGGCCACCGTTTTGCTCATAAAAGAGGCGGAACGTACCATGCAGATAGTGCCCCGTTTCGCTGATATAGAGCACACCCCCGCTCGGGGTGGTGACATCGGTGGCGGCGCGTGTACGCGGCAATTGACGGGGATTTGCCGAAGCAGCCGTCAATCCGAGTATCGCGATGACCAGCAAGAGTAGCTTCTTCATCGATTCCTCCGCAGAATCTTGGGTCCTGATATCATTCAGGGCGCTGTTGCACTGCCGTGGTGCAAAGAGACCTGTAGGGCGGCACGCCCATGATTGGAGTCTGTGGCACGGTGCAACGCCTGGGCAAATGCGGCAGAACACACACATCACTCAATGGTACCAAACGCGATTTTGCACGGTATTACAATCGTTGGTCAGGCACCTGATAGACAGTATCCCATAGATACGTTCATCGTCTCCGAGATTTTTAACAAAATCTTCATGTTTTCGGATTTCTGTGCCATGCGACACGGTGATCACCATGAAAACTCGTCGTATGGGGTAGAATACGCACAACCATTCGTAACATCTCTATGAGGACTGCATGAGTAAGCCCATTATTGGTATGACCTCGGGACAAACCAGCACCAGCAACTGGTCACCGCTGTTGGTCGGCGTGCGCCGTTCGTATATCGACGCAATCATCGCCGCTGGGGGGATTCCGATGCTGTTGCCGCCGGTCGACGCCGGTCACAGCGATATCCTCGACGCCTACTTCGATCATGTCGATGGGATCTTGATCCCGGGCGGCGGCGACATCCAACCGCATCTGTATGGTGCCGACAAACACCCCAAAACCGACAACATCGATGTGCTCCGTGACGACACCGAGCTCTATCTCGCCCGCAAAGCCGCCGCCAGCGGCAAACCCCTACTGGGCATCTGCCGTGGCCTCCAGGTCATCAATGTCGCCCTCGGTGGCACGCTTATCCAAGACCTACCCGACGAAGTCGGCGGCGACCTTGCCCACAACGAATCGGCCACGCGGGAAGATTGGACCCACATGGCA
>CAIZHO010000473.1 GCA_903932805.1 uncultured Roseiflexaceae bacterium
GACGAAGCAGACCGGCTCGCACATGTCATCTCTGAGAAATTTGAAGCGCGCATCGCAACGTTGCTGGGGCATCCGACCACCGACCCGCACGGCGCACCTATACCCGCCATGGACGGAACAATGCCCGCGCACAGTTCTATTAATCTTGCTGATGTCGCCATCGGCCACCCGCACACGATTACCCGCGTCCGCGGGGACAACTATCCTGAGCGCTTGCAATACCTCGAATCACTCGGTCTGGTGCCCGGCAAAGTCGTCACTGTCGAAACCGCGGCTCCCTTCGAAGGCCCACTGACGATATCCGTGGATCGGGCAACGGTTGTGCTCGACCGGCGCATGGCTATCCTCATCGCAGTACAAGACAACGATGCACCCGCCCGTTCCTGATGCATTTGTCGCAACCATGCGCAACGTCCACGGTCAACGCGGCGTCGACTGGTGTAGGCAGCTCCCCGCACTTCTGCGTTCACTTGCAACGCAATGGGATCTCGCGCTAGGTCCCACGTACCCGCTGAGCTACAACTATGTCTGTGGGGCAACTATCCGACATAGTGGCTCTGCGGTCGTACTCAAAACTGCCCCACACAATCCCGAGTTTGTAACCGAAGTCGCCATGCTCCAACACTACAACGGACGCGGCGCAGTACCGATACGAGCGGTCGATTACGTCAACAGTGCATTCCTCATGACTGCAGCCGACCCTGGGTTACGCCTCGTTGATGCACTCCTTACCGATGATGCCCAGACACATGCCGCCGCACTGCTCATGCAATCGTCGTGGGCGCCGTTCCACGGCACGGTCGCACTTCCCCATCTACGTGGTCAGGCGACGGTTTTGAACTCCCTCACCCAAACCCACCCTGCTGCTGCAAATCGTATCGGCTTGACACATGTCGAGGCTGCGATACAACGCATTCAAACGCTCCATCGACCTGCAGAGGATGTCACCCTGCATGGAGACATGCACCACGAAAACATTCTGCAACACGGAGCAGGCTGGGTCATCATTGACCCCAAAGGCGTCATCGGTAATCCGGCAGCAGAATGTGCGGCATTCCTGCGTAACCCAGCCCGTCTGCTCGACAGTGGGATCGACATCGTTGCGCTGACGATACGACGCATTGATCTGCTGTCGTCGGTTCTTGCAATCCCCGCAGCAACAATCGCCGGTTGGAACTACGGGCTGATGGTCCTCTCGGCATGGTGGTGCTACGAAGATGAACAACACATACCTGCCCGTGTCTTGACGTATGTCGACGCATTTGCTCACGTCGCTGCACACTATGATGAGCTCGAACAAAAAAGGTAGCCCACCACGCTCCGATAGAGCGCGATGGGCAGATACCTTGCGACTAATATGTCAGTTTGGCTTGTGCTTTGATCCATGGGTAGAGAGCTGATATCCGCGTATATATACCAGGATATCTCGCCCAGGCGCACCCAATGCCAGTACTCACAATCCCGATTTGGATGGGCACTCCGGCGAGTGTTGCAATCAGCGGTCCGCCACTGTCGCCCTGACACGCGTCTTTGCCGCCGGCCGCGTAGCCAGCACATGTCATCTGATTGGTGATGATCCCAGGCCCGTAAAACACATTGCACGCGGCATTTGACACAATCGGGACTTGTACTTTGCGCAGAGTATAGGATGATGTCCCTTGAAAGCGGGTGGCTCCCCAGCCACTAACCGTCGTCATTTTTCCGGCTACGTATAGTGGTTTGTAGATATTTGCCGTTGTCGCTAGCCGTATTACTTTCACCCCAGTGCTTGACTGTACAGGCGCCGAAAGCTTCAACACTGCGAGGTCGTAATCATACGTTTCGTCATCATAACGTGGGTGCACGATGACAATGCTCACCGTCCTTCGCTGAAAATACGGATTCAATGCATTCTTTGCAAGACTACGCCTATTCTGCAGTCCCGCATAAACGTTAAACGCGCGGGCATTGTATGGCACCCCCGCATGGTCTACCACGCAGTGTGCAGCGGTGAGTACATATTGCGTTGAGATGAGCGATCCGCCGCACATATAACCGGCAACGTAGATCAGAACTTGATGTGGGAACTCAGCCATGGTTGCGTTTGTGCCACCGACGATGCGTGATTGAGCATCCGTCCGAAGCGGGAGAACGGTAATTCCCTTTGCCAAAAGCAACACCATGAGGAGTAAGCGCATCCAGGTTTTCATTGACCCTCAAATCTGCTCAGCAAACTCTGTCCACACAAATATCGGTATGACGTTACCACAAACGATGCTCCATTATCGGGTCCGTGTCGGGGTACGCGTGACCTTTGCATCAAGGGCAGCGGAACCGAGCACGATGACTGAACCGTTGCGTAACCCAATGACACTATTGAGGTGCCCGGCCGCGATAGAAATCGCATTCGTTATTGCAGGGATATTGATCTGCCCGTCAACATTCTTGCCCCACCCCACCACCGTGCCGTTCCGCTTCAGCGCAAGCGAGAACCCATTCCCCGCGCTGATTGCAATGACATCCGACAGACTTGTTGGCGGTGCGGCTTGACCATATGTATTGACACCCCAGCCAATGACCTTGCCCGTGGCGGTGAGTGCGAGCGCATGGTCTATGCCTGCGCTGATTGCCACGATGTCTTTTTTCGCGGCAGAGGGGATTGTTATTGGGGACTGCGGTTTTGTACCCCAGCCGACGACTTCGCCCGAGTCTTTGAGTGCTAACGAATATCCGTTACCAGCAGCAACACTCAATACCGTCGAAAGCGGCTTGTTTTTGCTCCCGCATTGCTCGTAGCGATCACTCCCCCAACACAAGATTTTGCCGGTTTTTATGGCGAGTACATGGCTCGCCCCGGCCGAAATCTTGCTCACGCCCGATTGCGCTGCAATAGGGATGTTGAGTTGTTGAAAGTCGTTCGCCCCCCACCCATAGACCCGGCCGCTGCGACTCAAGGCGACGGTATAGTTATTACCAGCGGCCACGTCGTCAAACAACACGCGCGCCAGTCCGAGCGGGATACTCGACTGACCCTTTGCGTTGAACCCCCACGAAACCAACGCCCCGTTGTACAGCGCTGCAACAGAGAACGACGCACCGCTGGCCACTTTTTTGAAGGCTATCGGCAGCGGCGTTGGCGTGACTGTTGGAGTCATCGTCGCAGTTGGTGTGCGTGTCGACGTGCGGGTCGCTGTGCGGGTCACCGTGGCAGTCGCCGTGTGTGTCGCCGTGCGCGTCGCCGTGGCACTCGGCGTGCGCGTGCGCGTCGGCGTTTGGGATGACGTCGGCGTCAACGACGGTGTCAACGTCTCGACTGGCCCCAACGTACCGGTATAGGACGTTATCCAGCTTTCAAAAAATGACACACGCGTATAAATCCCAGGGTACTCTTTCAAGGCGCAGCCTTCACCCGAACTCACCACACCAAGCACCGTGAACGTCCCAGAATTGACCGTAAACAACGGCCCACCGCTATCACCTTGACAGGCATCGATTCCGCCAACTATTGTGTCACCGGCGCACATCATGCGATCAGTAATCGGTTGGGATAATCCGCTGTACCCATCATCACAGCGGGCATTACTCACGATTGGTACTGTAACTTTCTGCAAAAGAGATGCAGAACTCCCGCCGTACGAAGTCGTTCCCCAGCCCGCCACGACCACAGACACACCATCTGCATAGAGTGCAGCCGACTCGGGCAAATACCCCGGGGTAGCCAAGCCCACTTGCGCCGTCATGGTCATCGGGGTGACGAGTTCGAGCAGCGCAATGTCATAGTCATAAATGCTGGCGTCGTAATCAGGATGGTTGATAATGCGTTTGATAGCACTCGTTTGCGCATTCGCGTTCACCCCAACGCCTGTGTTCATCACGCGCGAATGCATACCCATCGCAACACGAAAATCTGACGCGCCATACCCTGACACACAATGTGCAGCGGTCAAGACCCACGTCGGACTCAGGAGCGTCCCACCACAGCGGTGACTGGTTATACCACTTGACCAATACAGATACGCAGCAAAGGGGAACTCATTGGGGGTCGCTTCGGTACCGCCCACGATCCGCGGCGTGTAGAGCTCTTGGGCCTGTGCGGGCTGAATCAAACGCAACAATATGAAGATCACCAACAGCCCTGCGAATATGTGACGCATATAGTACCTTGTGACTCAAATAGCATTATTTTACACTGCAGTGGTGCAACCTGTACCTACGAGACGCGCCGAGACGGCTATTCGTTCCCTGCTGACCTCATGCATGACGTTGCGCATTGGGCTGTGATTGTGTATGCTTATCACGTTATGAAACACCCATAGAGGAGCCTCTTGTGAGCAATAAATCGCAATCACCGCGCTACGACGAGCAGGATTATGAATTGAATCTCGTTGTGGGGTCAATTTTCACTGTTACTCCCCAAGAAGACCGGGCGGCGTTTGAGTCTGAACGTGAATGGGTACAAGAAATTCAAGATTTGTTGCGCAGCGAAGAGATCGTCATCGACTTGATGGCCAACCCTGGGACCAATATCTGGGAGGGTGGGATTCGTCATGGGGTTGATCTCGATCGGCTTTGCCTCGTCGCCGCATATCTCGAAAACGGCATGGATTTCCAATCCATTTTGAACCGACCATCAAAAGAAGAAGATGACGTTGATCCACTACTCGAACAAATCTGGGAAGACGAAATCGATACGCAGTTCCCGCATCTCATCAAACATCAAGCAATAGATGGGTATTACTTGCCCATCGACTTCCCCCAACCCATTTGGTTTTTGCCCGAGGCAGACGCAGACGGTGAAGATCCAGACGAGGACGATGTCGAATTGTTTTCGTTTGGCTCAGCGCCTGCTTTGCTCCGCGAGCTCCATATGTTGCGCGGGTTGATGCAGCAATTTGATGTGTCGCCCAAACATGCGACGATGAAGTGCCTCAATGCCCTGATGGAAGGCGCTCAGATGAGCGTCAATACCGATTTACCGATGTTGATTTGGTAAACCGCACCTCGACTTGTGCTATACTTACTTTTTAGTAGTATCGAGCAAGGATGTATCGGCTGATGCAGGATATCCCTCTCATGATGAGCGCACCGGCGACGACTTCGCGTGATGACACACCACGCGAGCGTCGCTATTATGTGTGGACCGTCGGCTGTCAGATGAATATCTCGGATTCAGAACGGCTCGAAAGTGGTCTGCAGAGTGTCGGGTATGCACCCGCAGCACGACCCGAAGACGCCAGTTTTGTCGTCCTGAACTCCTGTAGTGTGCGTGCCTCTGCCGAAGAACGGATCATCGGCAAGCTCGGCGATTTGCAACGGGTCAAACGCGAGAACCCAGCGATGCAAATCGTCCTCTGGGGATGTATGGTCGGCCCCGAGAACACCTCAATATTCAAACAACGGCTGCCCATCGTCGATCATTTTGTCTCACCATCGGCAGTCGATGAGGTTGTTGCGCTTGCGCCGAACGCTATATACACAATGGACGAACCGGCTCTCCCCGTTGCAGATTGGACCACACCGCCGGTCACCGTCCATGTACCCATCCAATACGGCTGTAATATGTCGTGCTCGTACTGTGTCATCCCATTGCGACGCGGCAAAGAAATCAGCCGCCCGCTTGCCGAAATCGTCGACGAAGTGACACGGATTGTGGCGCGGGGCGCCAAAGAGATAACCTTGCTCGGTCAAATTGTCGATTCGTGGGGGCACGATTTGCCCGGTCGGCCCGAGCTGGCAGACCTCTTGACCGCTGTACATGCGGTGCCAGGGTTAGTCCGGCTACGGTTTTTGACCTCACACCCTGCGTGGATCAACGAACGACTGATGCAAACCATGGCCAGTCTGCCCAAATGCCCACGCGAAATCAATCTTCCCATCCAACACGGGCATGACGCTATGCTCAAACGCATGCGACGTGGATACACCGTCCAACGTTACCGCGAACTTGCTGCGAGTTTGCGCCGCGTGATGCCAGATATCGCACTGAGCACCGACATCATCGTGGGTCACCCCGGTGAATCGGAAGAGGAATTCCAAGCGACGGTCGACCTTGTCAAAGAACTCCACTTCGACAAGATTCATATAGCGGCGTTTTCTTCGCGACCCGGCACTCGTGCTGCGACGCTCGAAGAAGACCCGGTCCAAGCCGTACCCGAAGGTGTCAAGGCACAGCGCCGGATCGAGCTCGAACGCGTCCAAGAAGGCATCGCGACCGAACGCAGTGCACGATTGCTCAACGCCGTTGTCGAGGTTTTGGTCGAAGCCGAGAGCAAAGGCAAATGGCGCGGTCGTTCGAGTGGCAATCAGTTGGTCTTTTTCGCCAGCCCTGACGAATGGCGTGGCCGCGTGGCACGTGTGCGGGTGACGCATACGAGCCCATGGTCGCTGTCTGGTGATGTCATCGGTGAGGTCAGCCCTGACTAAACAGTGGCTGACACTCTGCATTGACATTGCCGTCTGCCTCCTGTGTGCAGTAGGCTCTTCGCTCGGGGTGGTATCTGGCGCTCGTTGGATTGGTGCTGTTCCCGCGGGGACTACGTCACTCACCGAGCTGGGGATCTGGGCGGTGTGTGCGGTGCTGATTATCCAGAACGGTCTGGTCGTCGGATTTCTGCGCTGGCGTTCCGCATCGGATTGGCGACTTCTGCTCGGGGCACCATCCGATATCCGCAGTGTCGTCCTGGCAAGCGTGATTGCCTTGCCCGTGGTTCTTGCAGGCAATCTTGTGGTTGGTGTCATTGCGGCCCTCGCCGGGAAGACGCATAACCAGATTGCCCTGCTCCCGTTAGAAGCAGGTGATACTGCGGGGCAAACAGCCTTTCTGCTGGTGGCAGCTGTGGTTGTCCCCTGTGCAGAAGAAATCCTCTTCCGTGGGTATGTGTACGGTCGCCTGGAGGGGCTGGTACGGCCAACAATCGCGGTCGTGCTGAGTGCGGCACTGTTTGCAGGCGCACATACATGGTCTGCCAGCACCGGCAATGTAACGTTGGTGATGCAGACTTTTGCGATGGGTGTGGTTCTCGGCTGGGTACGCCAGCAGAGCAAGAGTATCTTTCCGAGCATGATTGCCCATGCAGGTAACAATGCATTCGCACTAACGCTCGTTTTATCCTGTGTGAACCATCCTGAACTTGGATGCGCCCGAACCTAATGCCGGCAGGCAAAGGAGTGATGATGAGTAAAAAAGACGAGCTGGTCCGACAGCGCCGACGTATGCAAACCGTCGCCGTTACCTATGCAATCCAGGGTGATTGGGGCAATGCGATTATTGCCAACGAAGATATGCTTTCGCTCGACGAGAAAGACGTCGAAACGCTGAACCGCCTCGCCAAAGCCTACTATGAAAGTGGCGATGTCGAAGCAGCAAAACGCACATACGCGCTGGTGCTCGAATACAACGAGCTCAATCCTATTGCGCGTCGCGCGTTGAGCGTTATCGAAAAGACAGAATCACAACCGACCAAAACGCGCACGTACGTTGAGATGCGCAATTTTGTCATCGAAACCGGCAAGTCGATTCTCACAACTATTCATATCGATCAGCCAGAGCCCCTCTCGTTGCTCCCCGGCGAAGTCGTCTACATGAAATTAGCCGGCGTCAAACAAGATCCCGAAAACCGCGCTGAAAACCCTGCTGCGAAGTCATCAGCACCACTGACAAAGCAAGGTACACGGTCGGCAAAGACAAGTGCGAAAGTCGGACAGGATATTGAGGACAAAGGCGAGCAATCAGCCGCCTCAACCATCAGTCAGAACGAAACACAGGCACCCAAAAAATCAACGAAGCCAAAATCTGGCAAGGGCGCAACTCTCGATGTTGAATCCGAACCAATCATCAAAGCCGTCGTGGTTGCTTCTACGCTCACGACCCTCGATTCGATCCCATCGGTACACTACGACATCGATGCAATCCCCGATGACGCCAACGCAATCGACGTCTATGACAGCAATGACAAGCTCATCGGCCGCCTCGAACCACGCGTGGCGCAACGCATCATCCGATTTATGCGCGCTGGCAACCGCTATGCAGCAATCGTGTGGCGGGTGAGCGAACACTATCATCACGTCGATCTAGTCGTTCGCGAGGTCTATCACAACCCCGATCATCGCGGTGAAGTATCGTTCCCTGGCAAGCTCATCGACGAAGACAAAGCACCATTGCTGGACTTGGCCGACGAAGAAATCGAAGAGGGTGGCATCGGAAGCGGGTACGACGAAGAAGAAGAAATGCCACGTTTGTCCTATGAAGACGACGATGACTCCTTCGACGGCGGTGAAGAAAACAACGACGCTGACGAAGATATCGACGAGTTCCCCGGCGCAAAGAAAGCTAAGCCGCGCACCGGTCCTGCTCCGAAAGCAACCTATGGTGAGAAAGAAATCAGCCTGGGTGATTTGGCCAAAGACGAATCCAAACACGACGACGTCGAAGAAGAATAAGCGCAACGACGCTCTGCCTCCCGTTCATTTTGAACGGGAGGCATTTGTTTTGCCACGCGCAACAACGGCGACATCTATGTCAGAGAAGCCGACGCCATGCAAAATACGCGTCGCCTCCCGCAGCGTCGCACCCGTCGTACAAATATCATCGACCAACAACACTCGTCCCTGCGGTACAACGCCGTCCCATTGAAACGCTCCTGCGACGTTGGCCGCCCGCTGACTCCGTGTAAGATGTGCCTGCGCTGTCGTGTTGCGCGTACGCACAAGACCGGCGCAATAGGTGACATGGAGCTTCTGCGCGACTGCCTGTGCCAATAGAACAGCCTGGTCATAGCCGCGTTGGCGGATGCGCTGTGGTGCTGCAGGTAATGCAAGCACTGCTACATAGCGGTGCAGAAGCATAGGAACGAGGGCATCTGCCAACACATGCGCAATTCGACGCTTCCCACAATACTTCAGCAACAACAATGCAACACGGATGGTGTTGACATACTCGTAGCGGATATAGACCCGGCACGCTCCGACATTGGGAGATTCAGCTTTGTACTCCGGTGCACCTGCCAAACACTGCGTACAGAGCAACGTCCCGCGGCTCCCACAGCCCAAACACACATCAGGGAAGACCCACTGTAAAAATCGTTCCATCATTGCTGACCTCCTGCACGTACTACCGTCGCAGCGAGGTGTTTAGGTACGACCTAATAGGGGAAAAGCTTTTCGACGTCTTCGATGCGCAATGCCCCAATCGGGCAACGTGACACACACGCCATATCGGTGTGCGAAACACAAAAATCACATTTGTTCGCACGGAGGGCAGGCTTATTGACGACTAAAGACAATATGGGGATGGTTTGGACGCGTTGCTGTAACGTTGTCAGCATACTTCGCACCGCGGGTTCGACCGTTATTGCGCCATACGGACACGCAGGAACACAGAGCCCACAGCCATCACATGCGTCTGTCACAGTCAACACTGATCCAGACCATTGAATGGCATGTTTGGGGCATACTTCCACACACTCAGCACCGACTCGGCACTGTCGACAGCTGTCCACTATTTCGAGTGTCTCTGTGCGTACCCCGCCGAGTTGAATCCGTGCCGTGCCGTGGCGGGTAGCGCATCCTTCGACACACAATCGACAATCCGGTGGACAACGCTCCACATCACGTACCAACACACGTTCGCCGCGACGAACGCCGTGTGAGACGAGTGCATCACCGACGATTTCGATGCGCGCGCCGTAGGTGCTCCGTTCCTGGATGCTCGTACTTATATATTCGGCCATTTCAGGGTGTCGCTCGAGTAACCCCAAAAACTGAAGCGTCGGCATGGTCAGGATCTGACATGGAGTCACCGCTCGAATATCGCCAAATGCTGTTTCGTTCGTCATGAGCGCAGTAGCGCCAAAAAAGTCACCAGCATCCAGATGCGACACCACATGACCGTCTTGCTCGACGACGAATTGCCCTGTTTCGATGAGATGCAATCCATTCGGTCGGTTTCCACGGCGTACGACATACTCACCACGGCGCACATCGCGTACCAACAATTGCTCGGCCACGCTATTGCGCTCTTCACCACTCAATAATGCAAGGAATGGCACACGCAAGAGGGTTGCCTGCACCAAACGTTGTCGATAGAGCGTACGCAGCATTGCAAAAAAACTCGTCAGTTGATGAGCATCAAGGGTGATTCGCTCTAACGGAATCTGGAGGAGATGACACGGGGATTGCGACACCAACGTTGCGCTTCCGAAATGTGTCCCAAATAGCGGTCCTTCACCAAACACATCTCCGCTCCGTAGTGTCCCCAACGATGCTTCACGGCCCACCCGATCGTGCAAACTCGCAGTCACTGTGCCCCGCAGGACGATATACAAAAAATCACTCGGCATTCGCTCCGTGACAATAGTGGTCTGCGCAGCAAACACGCGCAATGTTGCCTGACGGCCGATCCAGCGCAATTCGGCAACGGGCAAGCCGCTACACTGCGACAGCTCACGTAACGCAGAGATACGGGCCTCATCCGCCTGCCGTCGAAGTCGCCGGTGCAAGCTTTCTGTCGTGCGTTGTGCTTTCGCACTCATACAACCAAATCTTCCTGCAGCGCGTCAATCTCTAATACTGCGTATGCGAGTGCATCAACGGCGCCATTGATATCAGCTGGAGCAGCGTACTCTTCGGGACAATGACTCCGACCATCCTTGGTCCGTACAAAAATCATACCGGCGGGTCCAATGCCTGCCATCAGACTTGCATCATGACCTGCACCGCTCGAGAGCCGCACGCTACTGCCTGCGGCAGTTACACAGGCACGGCTGACGATATCAACGACCTCCGGAGCAAACGTCACCGGGGCAGAGTCGTGGATCATCTCGATCTCGATCGACACGCCGCGAGACCGACAGGCAGCCTCCAGCGTCGCATGGATCTGCGCCCAGAGTGTCTCGACGTCTGCCCAAATCAAACTCCGCATTTCGACCGAAAAGCGGACAACGGCAGGCACCACATTGGACTGATTGGGGCTTATCGTAAGCGCGCCCACGGTAGCCACCGTACCCGATACCGCACGAGCGGCTACCTCGGCCGCAGTGATGACGTGGGCGACGGCGGCGAGCGCATCGTGGCGCATCGTCATGGATGCAGTCCCCGCATGATCCGGGCGGCCACGACAGATGATATCTGCACGGCGGATGCCCACGATGCCAGTCACCGCAGCAATCGGCTGGTGTGCCGCTTCGAGGAATGGCCCTTGTTCGATGTGGACCTCGAAATACGCTGCGATGTCCCCACGCTGTCGCAACGCACGCGGTGCCGCATGCGGATTACCCCCGCACCGCGTCAGCGCGTCAGACAACGTGCCCCAGTCGGGGATTTCGAGCGACAACGTGACCTCATCTAGGCCGACGCACATCGCCGTACTGCCAATGAGTGAACCCATCGGTGTCGATTCTTCGGCGAGGAAATCGACGATTTCGAGGGGGTGCCGTAGCACCTGCCCTGATTGCTGCAACGCACGCGCAAACGCCAAACCAGACAACACGCCCAGCGCACCGTCGTACTTCCCGCCCGCCATGACGGTGTCGCTGTGTGACCCAATCACGATCGGTGGGAGTGTTGCGCTACCGGCTCGACGGCCAATCAAGTTGCCGCCAGCATCCGTCGTCGTCTCGAGCCCTACTGCCGCAAACTGCGTTTTGAGCCAATCCCGCCCCGCAGCATGTGCAGGAGTAAACGCGCGACGCGTGGTCCCGGCACACCCTGGTTCGACAATCGTGGCGAGCGCCGCGAGGTCGCGATGGAGCTGATCGTGATTAATCATGCGCGTCCTAATGCAACAAATCGACAATACCTGGGCACGCAGTTACCGTTATGTCGCGTGCAGTTGTGCTCACTACCTCGCCATCAATGGCGACGGGCAAGTCGTTTTCGCAGGTAATATGAATCAATGGGGTGCGCTCCATCCGTACTTCCGGCAGGTTTGTGTGCGCGGCTTTTTGGATCAGTGGGATGTACTGCAACACCTTGAAGACACCCAACATATCTACCATACAGATATCCATTTGTCCGTCATCGATGTGCGCATCGGGGGTCAACCAAAACCCAGCCCCTTGGCATCGTCCATTGGCAATGGTGCAGAACATCATGCGACGCTCGACGACTTCGTCTCGGAACGAAATCTTCATCGGGAATGCTTTGTAATTAATCAACGCCTTGAGAATTGCCAAATAATAGACCAACCAACCCGTTATCCGTTTGAATTTGAGCGCCTCGGCCGCTGCTTGCGCATCGAACCCAGCGCCCACTGCATTGAGCAGGTACCGTTTGACTTGACCGGGGACCTCTACGAGGCCCAAGTCGATGGGTCGGCGGCGGTTCTCGAGTATGCGTCGAATCCCGCCTTCGATATCATCGGCAGCCACATTTTCGAGTACCTTGACGAAGTCACTCCCAGTGCCGAGCGGGATGACGCCAAACGCTGCCCGTCGTCCACTCGCCTGATTGCCTTCAACGACTCCATTGACGACTTCGTTGAGGGTACCGTCGCCGCCGATCGCAATGACCGCATCACTACCCGCCAACACTGCTTCACGGGCAAGTTGGGTTGCATGCCCCCGGCCGTTGGTGCGCACCAGGGTATACGCAATCCCCGCGCTCTGCAGTGCTGCTTCGAGCGCTGCTTGACGACGGCCGGCTTTTCCGCGGCCAGCCCAGGGGTTCAGAATAATGGTCGTCGTTGACATGTCTGCTCCTCTGACCGAACGGGTTCGCCAGTCACGGTCACGATGGGGATGATGGTGGAATGCCCCCATTATAGCCGATGCAACAATCCTGTGATAGTCTGCGTACCAGCGGTAGAGAAAAGGAGTTACACATGACGACCGTACAGGCACAACACGCACCCAACATCATCTTTCGGATTCTCTGGTTCCTTTTGCTTGGGTGGTGGCTCAGTGGTATTTGGACTGCAATTGCGTGGGTACTGTGCATCAGCATTATCGGGTTGCCTATCGGCATCATCATGCTCAATGCGCTCCCCCAGGTAACGACGTTGCGTGGCAGAGATTATGTCACGATGGTGGACGAACGCGGGGTCGTCCGTGTCGTCAATACACCGCAGTACCCGATGATCCTGCGTGCACTGTATTTCATCTTTGTGGGATGGTGGTTCAGTGCCCTGTGGCTGGCCCTTGCATGGGTGTTTGGTTCGACCGTGATTTTGCTGCCGGTGAGCTTCTGGATGATCAACCGGGCCGCTGCAGTGCTGTTGCTGACCCGAAACTAACATCATCCGTGGCAGGATGTGACGCGCCGTCGGAGGGCTTCCTCCGACGGCGTCGTGTGTGATTAATGCTAGAATACGACACACCCAA
>CAIZHO010000474.1 GCA_903932805.1 uncultured Roseiflexaceae bacterium
AACCCCCAACCTTCTGATCCGTAGTCAGATGCTCTATCCGTTGAGCTACGGGCGCAGTGTTGAAAACAACGTCACCAGCATAACGGATGGGGCACGGGGCTTCGAACGAGCCAACTACGGGCAGGCCTTGCTTCTAAGGGCGGGTGGCCGGTTGGGCCGATTTCGAGCGCCTGAACCGGAGGGCGAGCGGAACGAACCAGTTCCAGGCCCCCAACACCATGAACGCGCCCGACAGGCCGCCCAGCATGCCGCCCACGACATCCAGGGGATAGTGCACGCCGAGCATGAGACGGCTCCAACCGGTGGCAAGCGCGAGCGCGACCTGCATAACCGCTTTACCGTGCCACTGCGCCCCAACGCGCGTACCGTTTTTGATTTCGCCAGCCACCCGGCCTGGTGCCTGCAGATGCTGCGCCACGGCCAGCCGCGCTTCAAGAACCTGATCGGATTTGAGGGGAGCGACGATCCGCGTGCGTCCATCGCGGCCAAGGTCGGCCAGAGCCTGGATGCCACGTTCGATTGGGATGCCTTAGAGCGCTTGCGTCAAAGGTGGTCAGGTCGTTTTATGGTCAAGGGCGTGTCGCGCGGCGACGACGCGGCGAGGTTGGCAGCGATGGGTGTGGACGCGATCTGGGTTTCCAACCACGGCGGCCGACAGCTCGACGGTGCCGTGGCAGCCGTGGACGCGTTGCCCGCCGTAGTGGCCGCGGTGCAAGGCCGGGTGCCGGTGTTGCTTGACTCGGGAGTGCGCCGTGGTACGGACATTGTCAAGGCCATCGCGCTAGGGGCGCAGGCCGTGGCGATCGGGCGCGCCACCTTGTACGGTTCGGCGGCAGGTGGCGAAGCCGGCGCGGAGCGCGCGCTGCAGATTCTCACGGAAGAGTTACGCCGCGCCATGCAACTGTGCGGCACGCCGCGCATCGCCGACATCGACCATGAACTGCTGCAGGGCGCGAGCCAACCCGCATGAGCCAGCCCACCCTTTTGATCACGCGCCATCTGCCGGAGTCTGTGCTGCAACAAGCGCGTGCCTCGTTCGAGGTAAAACTGTGGCCTCATGACGAGCCCATCGGCCAACACCTGATTGCCTGGGCACAAGGCTGTGACGCGCTGTTGGTGATGGCTACCGACCGCCTGGACGCGGCCACACTGCGTCAGTTGCCGGCATCGGTGCGCGCCATCGCGACGTACTCTGTGGGCCACGATCATATTGACCTGTACGCCGTCACGCAACGCGGCATCCCCGTTTTTAATACGCCCGATGTGCTCAGTGACGCTGTGGCAGAGGTTGCGTTGTTGCTGATGTTGTCAGCAGCGCGCGATGCGGCCACGGCAGAAACCGCGCTTCGCAGCGGCGGTTGGGGTCCGTGGTCGCCCACGCGGTTCCTGGGGCAGCAGCTGACGGGCCGGCGCCTGGGCTTGTACGGCATGGGTCGGATTGGGATGGGCATCGCCCAACGTGCGCTTGGGTTCGGCATGCAGGTGCACTACCACAACCGCACGGTGCACACCGCGGCGACTGGGTTCACTTATCACGCATCGCTGGAATCGCTGATGGAACACAGTGATGTGTTCTGTGTCTGCGCACCATCGACGCTACAGACACGTGGCACTGTCAACCGGGCGCGGCTGGCGTTGTTGCCACGCGGTTCGGTCTTCGTCAATATTGCGCGCGGTGACCTGGTCGACGAGGACGCGCTCTTCGAAGCCATCTTATCTGGCCATATTGGCGGGGCCGGTCTCGACGTCTACCGGGACGAGCCAGCCATTGATCCGCGTTTCCTGCAGCTGCCGCGCACCACCTTGCTGCCGCACATCGGCAGCGCCACGCTTGATGCTCGCGAAGGTATGGGCCGGCTCGCGCTGCAGGCACTTGAGGCCTTCCTGCTCCAAGGCAAGCCACCTGCCAATTGCCTCAACCCCGATGCGCTTGCGTCACCCTTCGCAAAAGGAAGCGCGTGAGCT
>CAIZHO010000475.1 GCA_903932805.1 uncultured Roseiflexaceae bacterium
CGTACGCTTTATCGACACGGCCAGCGCCGATACCGCGGCACAGACGATTGTGCGCAACAAGAACGATCTCAAGTCACAGCACCTGCACTGGCAAGCGCTGGCCGACGGCAGCGCAGCAGTGACCATCGGTGCCCACCAAACGGTGCGCGTCCTGTATGACCTCCAGGTGTATGTCTGCGGATACCACCGGCTGACCTTGAGTGGGGGCAAGGATGCGCAGGTGCGCGTCCACTGGGAAGAATCTCTGTCGACCAATCCGCAGGACTACTTTCGCATCAAAACAAACCGCAATGAGGTATTTGGCAAATCATTCGCCGGGGTCGGCGATACCTTTATTGCCGATGGCAGCACCAGCGCTGCCCACCAACCGCTGTGGTGGCAGGCAGGCCGATACGTCGAAGTTTGTGTCACCACTGGTGCTGAACCGTTGACCATTGAGCGCATGAGTATCAGCGAAACCGGCTATCCATTCACCTTCACTGGTCGATTCGACAGCGACGATGCTCGGTTGCGGAGCGTCATCCCGATGATGGAACGCGTGTTGCAGATGTGCGCCCACGAAACGTACATGGACTGCCCGTACTACGAGCAGCTCATGTACATCGGCGATACACGCCTCGAAGCACTGGCAACCTACGTGCTTACCCAGGACGACCGTCTGCCGAGCAAATCGATACGCCTGTTCCATCAATCGCGGTTGCCCAACAACCTGACTCAATCACGCTACCCGAGTCGCGTGCAGCAGATTATTCCGCCGTTTTCGCTGTGGTGGATTGGCATGCTCCACGACAGTGCCTACTGGCGTGGCCGCGCGACCGAAGTCACCAGTATGCTGCCGGCGATGCGGGGGGTACTCGATGCGTTCTTGGCCGGTCGAAAGGGCAGCGGGCTCATTGCCCCACCTGCAGGCTGGAACTTCATCGACTGGGTCCCGGGCTGGGATGGCGGCATGCCACCACATGCCGACCGCGAGCCGTGTGCGACGCTCAATTGGCACATCGTCTATACCCTCAATCTCGCCGCCGACCTCGAGGATCACTACGGTGAAGCACTGCTGGCCCAACGGTGGCGGACACACGCACAGGCAATCGCACACGCGCTGGCCGACACGCTCTGGGATGCGCAACGCGGAGTCTATCGCGAAGCACACGGCGAGGATCTGGTCAGTGAGCACGCCCAATGCTTGGCGCTCCTGAGCGGGTATGCCCCTGCGGCCCACTGTACCGCGATGGCGACTGCCCTCCGGAGCGATCCAGACCTGGCCCGTACGACCATTTACTTTAGTCACTATCTGTTCGAGGCGTATCGGGTCATTGGCGCCATTGATCGACTGATTGATCGGATGCAACTCTGGTTTGATTTGCCAGCCCAGGGGTTGACGACCACGGTCGAAATGCCAGAACCGACGCGTTCGGATTGCCATGCCTGGGGTTCGCATCCGCTGTTCCACTACCATGCGACGATTATCGGCATACGTCCTGCGACGCCCGGAGCCACTCATCTGCGCATTACTCCACAACTCGGTCCGTTGCAACGGGCCAATGCGGTCACACCGTTTGCCCAAGGCCATGTCGAATCGACGTTTTGGCGTGATAACGGCGTTATGCGTGGTAAAGTCACCCTCCCCGCTGGCATCAGCGGCGAGATTGTATTGCCGAGCGGCATCATCACCATCCCGGCAGGGGGGACCGCGAGTTTGTAGGGTTCATCGATTCATCGACGGTATTCCCAATACCCCGTCAAAAACGACCTCCCGCACTACGGCGTGGAGGTCGTTTTTCGATGACTCGTATTGCCACGAACTCAGCTGTTCTGCTTCGCCCGCATATCGTCGATAGCCCGTTGGATGCGGTGTTCGTCACCGGCGGTCTCGAGCGGGTCTTTGCGCAAGCGGTGCCGCAGCGCCAACACCGCAACGCGGAGGACATCGTCTGCGCCGGCGCTGGGACGCTTTTCGTAGGCGGCCAATGCACCTGCAGCACGGGTCAGTGTCAACTCACCGCGATGGCCGTCAATGGCGAGGAGCGCGCAGAGTTCTGCGGCTGCATAGAGACACTCATCCAAGATCTCGACACTGGGGAGGAGCTTCTGGGCTGCTTTGATTTTTTTGCCCAGCTTGACCTGTTCTTTCTCCCAGGTCTCGCAAAACGCCACCGGGTCGAGGTC
>CAIZHO010000476.1 GCA_903932805.1 uncultured Roseiflexaceae bacterium
AAAACGGCTTGGCAGAGGTGCCACGGTGTGCCATGCATACTGCCGTCGGTTGAGGAGTAACTAATGCGACCATCGTTCGCACAATTTTCTGGTCCGAATGCGGCATATCTGCTCGAACAGTACGAACTCTACGTACAAGACCCCGAACTCGTCGAGCCTGACCTTCGGACATGGTTCAAATCACTCAATGCTCCTCTCGATAGCACACCAAGCGTTGCTGCGACGAGGGGTACGGGTCATGCTGGGGTCGATGTCACGACTGCAATATCTGCGGCACGGCTCATCCGGTATATCCGCGAAGTGGGGCATCTGGCTGCTACCATAGACCCACTCGGCAAACCACCAATGGGCGACCCCGCCCTTGAACTCGAATATCACGGAATTACCCTGAACGATCTCCTGTCATTACCAAGTTCGATCCTGCGAAGTCCCATGCAAGGGGAACATGCGAATGCGTTCGAGGGTGTGAAAGCATTACGACGCATTTATTCTGGCACAACGGGATACGAAACCGACCATGTCCACTTCTATAACGAGCGTCAATGGCTGCACGACTCTATCGAATCCAAACGGTACTATTATGGATTCTCCGATCGACGCAAACGCGAAATCCTCGAACGGCTCACCGAAGTCGAAACGTTTGAACGGTATCTGCATACGACTTTTGTCGGCCAGAAGCGGTTTTCCCACGAAGGGTGTGACGTCCTCATCCCCATGCTCGACTCGATGATTCGCAAAGCAGCCGTCGAAGGTACCAAAGAAATCGTTATCGGGATGGCACACCGTGGCCGCCTCAATGTATTGGCGCATACCCTGGGCAAACCCTACCATCACATATTGAGTGAATTCTTGCATGCTCACCGCGACGCACATCAACCTGTGGTACGTGAAGCACATGGTTGGACAGGCGATGTGAAGTATCATCTCGGGGCGCGGCGAACGTACAAAAATTCTGGTATTTCGTCGATGCCCATTACCCTTGCTCCTAATCCAAGCCACCTCGAATTTGTGAATGCGGTGGTGGCTGGTCGAGCACGTGCGGTCCAAGACAACCGAGCGACACCCGGTGCGCCGACCCGTGACCGTTCAGCCTCGTTGGCAATCATTATTCATGGTGATGCGGCGTTCCCCGGTCAAGGTATTGTCCCCGAAACATTGAACATGTCTGGGTTAGATGGGTACAGCATCGGCGGTACCATCCATATCATTCTGAACAACCAGATTGGGTTCTCGACCAATCCATCTGATAGCCGTACAACCGTCTATGCGTCTGACCTTGCCAAAGGGTTCGAAATCCCGATTGCACATGTCAACGCAGATGATGTCGAGGCATGTATCGTCGCTGGTCGACTCGGACTCGGCTATCGCAACGAATTCCACAAAGACTTTTTGATCGACCTCGTCGGGTACCGCCGTTGGGGGCATAACGAAGGCGACGAACCGACATTCACCCAGCCGTTGCTGTACGCACAAATCACCCAACACAAAACAGTTCGTCAGTTACTTGCCGACAAAATGATTGCCGAAGGCATCATCACTGCGGCCGAAGTACAACAGATGATTGACGAAACGACGAGCAAACTGCGTGTCGCAAAGCAACTCGCAGAAACAGATCCGGTGACGCCCGTCATACCAGCCACGCCTCCTGCGGGGTTGGCTCGCCGTACCCAAACTGCGGTTCCTGAGCATGTCTTGCGTGCGTTAAACACAGGATTACTGGCCGTTCCTGATGCGTTTACTGTTAATCCCAAGCTCGCACGCATGTTTGACAAAAGACGGACCGCGTTTGAAGTGCCCGGGGCCATCGATTGGGCACATGCCGAAGCGCTCGCATTTGCATCACTGTTGTGCGAAGGGGTCCCGATTCGCATGACCGGCCAAGACAGTCAACGTGGCACGTTTAGCAATCGTCATTTGGTCCTTCACGATCTCGAAACGGGGATGTCGCATGTGCCCATGCATCATCTTGCGCAGTCTACCGCGTCATTTGCGGTGTACAACAGTCCACTCTCGGAAAATGCGGTTTTGGGGTTTGAATATGGCTACGGATCCCACGCACCAGATACACTCGTGCTGTGGGAAGCCCAGTTCGGCGATTTTGCTAATGGCGCTCAGGTAATTATCGACCAGTTCATCGTGTCTGGTCGGAAGAAATGGGGGTTGCAACCTTCGATGGTATTGTTGCTCCCGCATGGATACGAAGGCCAAGGTCCGGAACATTCCAGT
>CAIZHO010000477.1 GCA_903932805.1 uncultured Roseiflexaceae bacterium
AGGTCGCAAAGAGGTCGTCGATGGACTCGGCTCGACGGATCAGCTGCAGTCGACCATCGCTCCGCAACAGTACCTCTCCGCAGCGCAATTTGCCGTTGTAGTTGAAGCCCATGGCACGGCCGTGTGCACCCGTATCATGGATGACCATGATGTCACCGCTTGCAACCGCAGGAAGTGGACGGTCAATGGCAAATTTGTCGTTGTTTTCGCACAGCGAGCCCACCACGTCATAGCGTGCATCATCCGGCTGCGGAGTAGCGCCGAGCACGGTGATGTGGTGGTAGGCGCCGTACATCCCGGGGCGCATCAAATCCGCCATCGATGCGTCGACACCGACATAGTTGCGGTAGGTGCTTTTGGCGTGACGAACAGTGGTCACCAGCATGCCCGCTGGCCCCGTGATGACCCGCCCGCATTCGAGCACTACCCGAGGCGGACGCATCCCGCGGGCAATCAGATGCTCGCTATACGCACGCTGCACCCCAGCCCCGATGCGCTCGATGTCGACGGCCTCGTCCTCAGGGCGATACGGGATCCCAATACCACCGCCGAGATTGATGTATTCGAACTCAATCCCCAGGGCATCATGGAGCTCGCCCGCAAGACCAAACAGCATGTCGGCTGTGGTGACAAAATAATCCGCATTGCGTTCGTTGGAGGCGACCATGGTATGCAATCCAAAGCGCGTGGTTCCGCGCGCTTTAGCGGCGGCATAGCCCTGATGCAGTTGCGCTCGGGTGGCGCCGAATTTGGCTTCTGCCGGGCGGCCAATAATGGTGTTGCCTTCGCGATCGGCACCTGGGTTGTAGCGGAACGAAATCAACTCTGGTAAGGCCACATCCTGGTCCAATAACCAGTCGAGATGGCCGATGTCGTCGAAGTTTATGCATGCATCGAGTTTGCGGGCAAAGCGATACTCGTCGACGGGCGTGTTATTTGAGGTAAACATGACGGCATCGCCACGCAGATCCATCCGTGCAGCCATGATGAGCTCGGTGAACGAACTACAGTCGAGACCACACCCCTCGCTCACGACAATGTCGAGGATGGCGGGATTCGGCGTGGCTTTGACGGCAAAATAGTTGCGAAAGTTCGGCGCCCATGCGAATGCCGCATTGAGGCGCCGGACCGCCGCACGGATCCCCGCCTCGTCGTAGAGATGAAATGGTGTTCGGAACTGCTCGACTGCACGGGAGATATCGGCAGGAGCGATGGGGAGGTGTTTGTGTTGCATGCGCAGATGGTAGCAGAGCACACGTGTGTTGGCAACAGGGTCCCTGCTTCTGTTGAGCAGAGAAACACCCTGTGGGTAGTTTTCCTGTTGTGTTTTGAGCGTTGTCGGTGCGCATGTCTGTGTGGTTGAGCAAAGACTGGCAGGTATGGTTTTCGCATCATGATGCATCTGCCACGCCGTATAATGAACCAATCGAACGAAAGAGGGCATTATGAGCGTCACACCCCATGCAATCGCCGCTGCGAGTCATCTGGCTGCAGCACGCATCGCACCGCACCTGACGGTGACTCCATCCCGGCGTATTCCCTGGCTGAGTGCACACTGCGACGCAGATATCTGGGTCAAGCAAGAGTACCTGCAGCACACGGGGTCGTTCAAATTACGCGGGGCGTTGAATGCGGTCTTGTCGTTGTCCGCTGACGCACGGCGCAACGGTGTCGTATCGGCGTCATCAGG
>CAIZHO010000478.1 GCA_903932805.1 uncultured Roseiflexaceae bacterium
GTCGATGGTGAGTTCGATATCGGCACAATTGTCACGGTAATAGGTCAGCGGGAACTTGTTGGGTGGCTCGATCCCTAACACCACAGCGCTAGAACGATGACCGGCTTTGCGCGGGCTATACCGTGTTTCGATGCCTTCGTTCGTACAAAAATTGAGGATGAAGTCGCCCACCTGATCGACACCAACCGCGGTCAACAGTGCGGTGCGCGATCCGAGTCGCTGGGCTGCCACACTGATGTTGGTCGGGCAGCCACCGACATATGCGGCGAAGCTTTTGATGTCAACGAACGCTGCTCCGACGTCGTTGGCATACAAATCTATCGACGATCGCCCCATCGTCAAGACATCGTACGTACGTGCCATGGTTAGCTCCCTTGCGGGTAGAGCGGCAAGCGTGGGTCGAGCCCTTGGTAGTGGTCTTTGACCCAAGTGTGGTGTGGGTCATCGACGTTGGCCAGCGACTGTGCACTGCCTGCCAACACATTGAGGTAATACGTGGTGTAGCCAGGTGCGCTGGTGACCGGGTGATACCCCGCAGGGACCAGGACCACATGATCTGGACGGGCTACGAGCACCGCGTCGATGGGCGAACCGGCCGCATGGATGGGTGACTGCTCGTCGGTATACACGCGCTGGAACGCAAAGCCGTCGGGTTTGTCGTGTTTGTAAAAGTAGACTTCTTCGAGATTCGCCTCGAGCAATGTGCCGTCTGAGCCGACGCGATGGACATCGTGCTTGTGTGGAGGATAGCTCGACCAGCTCCCCGACGGTGTGTACACCTCGACCAAGACGAGTCGCTCGCAGGCAAATCCTGGGGGCATGAGTTGGTTGATCTGGCGGGTGGCATTGTCGCCGCCACGGATTTCTTGTTTGATATCGGCTGGCGTCACGAGGACCGGTGCATGCGGGGTGGTTGCTTCGACCCAGGTAAATGCAAACTCGCAATCACTCAATGCATGCACGGTGAACGACGTGTGGAGTGACTGGTACAGCACATACGCGCCACCCGCAAACACATGTGGTCGTCCACCGATGTCCCAGGTGCCCGCGCTGCTATCCACATGTGCGCTGCCGCTGAGCATCACGATGGCGCATTCTTGGGTGGTGGTGGCAAAGCTCCACGCACCACCTTTGGAGAGCCGTCGTACCTGGAAGTTGATGTGTTTCCATTGTGCCAGTTCGGGCGTGACTTCGACGACGACATGGGGGTCACGGGCATTGCCAGGCGCCACCAGGAGATTTGCTACGGTATAGGTCGGTGTCATGCGCGGAGTCCTTTCGATAGTGGAGTGCTACTGTCGCGGATAAGAAGTGATGGAACCAACACGGCATCAGCCACGGATGCTCCGCCGATGAGGGTCGCCAGATTGTGCATCGCTGTTTGGCCGAGGAGTTCTTTGGGTTGTGCAATCGTTGTCAACGGCGGCCAGCTGTAGCGGGCCATGGCCAGATCGTCGAAGCCGACCACACTGATTTTGTGGGGGACTGCCACGCCTTTGGCACGAAATCCCGCTAGCGCGCCGAGGGCAATCGCATCGTTATAACAAAAAACTGCCGTTACCCCGGGTTCGTTCAGGGCCTGTGCCATCGTGTATCCGCCGTCGATATCGGCGATGTCGGCAGCACATTCATCCTGAAAGATACGGCTCCGTTGGAGCCCATGGGCAACCAACGTTTCGATGAATCCCAGCGACCGTTTGAGATTGGATCCTGGCCGTTTGGGTGATCCAAAATACGCAACTTTTTGATGGCCGAGAGCCACGAGATGATCAGCAGCAATCGCTCCCCCGGCATAATTATCGATGGTCACACTGCGCAGCGACGTTGATTCGAAGGTGCGTTGGCTATTGATGAAGACCATGGGCGAACCACTCGCTTCGAGCTGCCGAATTTCGCTCGGCCCGAGTTGCGAATCGACCACGATGATCCCATCGACACGTCGTCGTTGCAGTCTGCGTATCGCCGTGATCTGAAGCTTCTCGTCGTGGGCTGCTGCATGCAGCAATAACGACTGCCCGCTCGTTGCGCAGACAGCGTCGATTCCTTTGACGACCTCGCCCCAGAACGGATCTGCCATATCTGAGATGACGACACCAATGGTGCAGCTCTGTTGTTGTTGCAGACTCTGTGCGATCGCGTTAGGGACGTATCCCATTTGGTCTGCGAGTTCGATGATTCGTCCTCGTACCACTGCGCTGATCCGGGTGTGCCCACGTAATGCCCGCGACACAGTCGTATGCGAAACCCCTGCCCGCTCTGCGATATCCATGATGGAGACTCTCCGCACCATACATGCCTCGCTCTCTGCTTTTATGTTGTGGTGTGCACACGTGTGCGCGTTCGGATGTGGGGTATTATTATTGATAGGAGCAAAAAAGTCAACCGAGAGAGGGTAAACACCGAATGAAGAAAGTACTGCTCGTAAGTCTCCTGCTCCTTTTGGTGAGTTGTGGGACGCCCACTCCGGCTGTAGAACCAAGCCCAACGACGCAGACCGAATCAACCGTAGAACCGACGGTGGTTGTCGCCGATGTCGCACCGACTGCAGCACCGGCCGAATCAGCCGCAGAACCGGCCGCGGTACGGGTGTTTGAGATTGATAGTGCGCAGAGTAGCGCGGCCTATGCGGTCGAAGAAATCTTCTTCTCGGACAACCGCTTGTTTACCGCTGTCGGCGTGACCAATGCGGTCGAGGGTGCATTTGAAGTAACCAGCAATGGGAAGCCGCGCGGCAAAGTCACCCGTATCCGCGTCGATTTGCGCACCCTCAAAAGTGACAGCCCACGCCGTGACAATGCGATCCGCCGACAGTGGTTGGAGTCAGACAAGTACCCGTATGCCGATTTTGTCTCGACCGATGCGCTCAATTTGCCCGAGAGCTACGCCGAGGGCGAGCAAGTCACGTTCACATTGGTGGGCGACATGACCGTACGCGACGTCACCAAGCCAGTCGAGTGGACGGTCGTTGGCACGTTGCAGGGGAACACGGTCACGGGCGAGGCCAAAACGGTCATCAAGATGAGCGATTTTGGGTTTGCCGCGCCGGATATCGGTGGCGTGCTCAAGGCCGAGGATGAAGTCGCCTTGACGGTTACGTTTGTGGCTATTGAAAAGTAACTGGGGAATTGGTGAGTTTACACTGAGGTGCGCACTGCCTTTTCGTTGTCCCTTTGTACACAAATAACAGATCCGCCACAGCCGAGGCTGTGGCGGATCTGTAGGGAGCGCACTACTTCTGGGTGGTGAACGTGCGATAGCCACCTGATGAGATGGTTGTCCCACCGGTGTTCTTGGCGCGGACCTGCCAGAAGTAGGATTTGCCTTTGGAAAGGCCGGAGACGGCGATGGTGGTCTTCGTGCCGGTGCTCTTCCAATTGGTACAAGCGGCCTGCGTCAGCGCGATACAGTACTCATAACTGGTTGCCCGGGTGCTGGCCGCCCACGTGAGCGTGACGGTGGTCGGTTGGTTGACGGCATTATTGGCCGGGCTGGTCTTGTTGAAGGCAGCTGGTGCAAGAACGACGGTAAATAGACCAAAACTCATGCTATCTGCATACGTCGTCCCTGCCGCATTGATGGCCCGTACCTGCCAGTAGTAGGTGGTGTTGTGCGCAAGCCCCGTCTTTGTAGCGGTCCTGCTTGTGCCCGTGCTGGTCCACGCGGTGCAAGCTCCCTTTGAGGTCGCAATACAGTATTCGTAGCTGGCGGCACGGGTGCTGGCCGCCCACGTGAGCGTAACAGTGGCCGGTTGGTTTGTGGCGTAATTGGCTGGGCTAGTCTTGTTGAAGGCAGCTGGGGGCAGAACGACGGTGAATTGACCAAAACTCTCGCTATCAGCATACGTCGTCCCAGCAGCATTGTTGGCCCGTACCTGCCAGTAGTAGGTGGTGTTGTGTTCAAGATCCGTCTTTGTAGCGGTCGTGCTTGTGAGGGTGCTGGTCCACGTGGTGCAGGTGTCCGTTGAGGTCGCAACACAGTATTCGTAGCCGGTGGCGTTGGATATGGCATCCCATGTGAATGTCGCTGAGGTACTGGTGATAGTCGCATTGTTGGTAGGTGTTGACTTGGCAAAGGAGTTTGGCTTGCCTTCGTCCACGGTCACCGGAGCACGATAGAGCTTGAGGTTTCGATTGGTTTCATCGTAATAACTGATGACGGGGAGATTACTCGACGTCACGGCAATCGAGGTGTACTCCCCAATCGTCCCGGTGCTATCGAGGGTCGAGATGGCGGGACTGGTGCAGTTCGCATCGGTACACACCGCGAGTTTGAGGTCGCCGTTGGAGTCATCGAAATAACTGATGACGGGGAAATTACTCGACGTCACGGCAATCGAGGCGAACGTCCCAACAAGCCCGGTGCTATCAAGGGTTGAGATAAAGGGACTGGAGCAGGCGGCATCGGTACACACCGCGAGTTTGAGGTTTTGGTTGGTGGCATCGTAATAACTGATTACGGGTACATCACTCGAGGTCAAAGCAATCGAGGTGTACATCCCAACATTTTCGGTGTTATCGAGGGTCGTGCTGGTGCCAGTGGTGCAGGCGGCATTGGTACACACCGCGAGTTTGAGGTCGCCGCTGGTGCGATCGTAATAACTGATGAAGGGGAGATTACTCGACGTCACAGCAATCGAGGTGTACTCCCCAACATCCCTGGTGCTTTCGAGGGTCGAGATAGTGGGACTGGTGCAGGCTGCATTGGTGCACACCGCGAGTTTGAGGTCGCCGCTGGTGCGATCGTAATAACTGATGACGGGGAGATTACTCGACGTCACGGCAATCGAGGTGTACTCCCCAACAGTCCCGGTGCTATCGAGGGTCGAGATGGTGGGACTGGTGCAGGTCGCATCGTTACACACTGCAAGTTTAAGGTCGTAGTTGGTGCCATCGAAATAACTGATGACGGGGAGATCACTCGACGTCAAGGCAATCGAGCTGTACGACCCAACACTCTCGGCGCTATCGAGAGTCGTGATGGTGGGACTGGTGCAGGCGGCATCGTTGCACACCGCGAGTTTGAGGTCGTAGTTGGTCAGGTCATAATAACTGATGACTGGTAGATTACTCGACGTCAAGGCGAGCGAGGTATGCGTCCCAACCCATACACTCGCCGAGCGCGGTTCGACACTCGTGCGAGCAGCATCTACTGGCAATTCTTGGGACAATGGTTCTTCGGTACGCGTTGGAGTACGTAAATCGTTGGTGGCGTAAATTTTCGTGCCTGCAGTGATGATGAGATTGTTGAGCAGGAGCGTGAGCAGGACGCTGATGGCTGCAATCGTGATGTCCTTCCGCGATGGTAACTTGTTCATGCACTTCTCCTGTTCGTCCATGCGCATACTCACCGTAGGAAAGCGGAGCGTATGGATGAGACTCAGTAATGGTAAAATAGTTTGTAATAATGATTGTACTTTGTAAACATGCACAAATACAGTCACAGCGCGTTCGGCTCTGTGTCATATTCTTTAGGCAGGCGGTGTCCCTGCATCACACAAAAAACTATCCGCCACAGCCTCGGCTGTGGCGGATCTATGTATTTGTTCGCGTGTGTTCGATGCGTTTACCGGGCAATCACCACGTGTTGTGGGGCCATGCCGGCCTGCACCTGGCGAATGGTATCGATGGTGGTCGTGATGATGCGTTCGATGGCTTCGGCGCTGTTGAACGCATTGTGGGCACTCGCAATCACATGCGGGTGGGCGAGGATATCTTTGAGCAGGTGTGCTTCGGGGGTGCGGGTAATGGTGCCAATCAGGTGTTCGTATTCTTCGACATCGAGGCCTGCGGCGCGGATTTGACCGCTATCGAGCCCAGCCAATAATGCATCGTTGGCGATGAGTGCGCCACGCGAGGTGTTGATAATGATGACACCGTGTTTGACATGCGAAAGAGCTTCCATCCCGAACATATGATGCGTCTGTGGTGTTAGTGGCGCGTGGAACGAGATGATGTCGGATTGGCGATAGAGTTCGTCGAGCCCGACATAGGTTGCATTGACTTCAGCAGCCCAGCTGTGGTCGGGGTGGACATCGTAGGCCACAATCTTCGGTGCAAATCCCGTGCACATGCGCCCAAAGTTGCGGCCGATACGGCCTGTGCCGACAATGCCGATGGTTTTTTGAAAGATATCAATCCCACGGAGCCCCGCCACATCGGCACGAAAGTCCCGTTGCAAACGCACGGTGCTGGGGATGAGCAGGCGGCTACTCGCCAACAGCAACGCCATTGCATACTCGGCGACGGTGCGTTCCCCGTAGGCGGGGACATTGCAGACCGTGATGCCATGGGCGGCACAGTAGTCGAGATCGATATGGTCATACCCGGTTGAACGTGTTGCAATGATCCGAAGCTTTGGCAATCTGGCCATATCGTCAGCACGCACCGCGGTATGGATGAACACGCTCAGGATGGTCGTGTCTGGATGGACGACGTTACACAATGACCCAGCGGCATAGAATTGCAGCGGTACGTCGGGCCATGCCGCGACGAACTGTGCTTCTTCGGTGCTTTCGTTGAGGATAATCGAAATCATCCTTAGGCCTGTTGTGCTTGCGGGCGCAGGGGGTGGTGCGCATAGCGTTCGCCGAGGGGATGATTGACGCACCCGAGACGGGCGTTGCTCCGGCTCAGCAGGAGCTTGCGCATTGGACCCATTTGGACGGCGTCTTTGGCGATGTGGCCGGCTTTGTATGCTGCCATGACGGCGGGGTAACTCGATTCGGCACCCATATTTGCAAGTGCCAACGCAACCGACGCATTGCGGTCGGGGATGGACGAAGTGAGTCGTTCTTCGAGTGCAGCGGTCAAGAACGCAACTTCTGCGGGTTGGGCATAACTGAGGTAGGCAATCGCCAACGCTGCCCGGTGGTGACCGACATTGCTGGTGTGGTCGTCATCGAGCAACGCCAGGATGGGTTTGATGGCGGCGACGCCGTTGCGCGCGATGATTTGCGGCACTTCGCCATCCCAGATGGTTGTGCGTTTTTCGGTGAGTTGATCCGGCGCTGCAGGCACTGGGGCATGCACCAGCGTGGCAATCGCGTCGATGCTGTTGCACTCACCCAACAAACGGAGTGCGTGTATGGGCGCATAACAGAACGGCGCAGGACCGACCAGCATGGTGGTGTCGATGGCCAAGGCGGTCAGCGGGGCAATCACATCGGCACCGCTGTCGATGATATGTGCTGCCAATGGGAACGGCATTTCGGGTCCGATGGTGCGCAATTGGCGCATGTATTCGAGCAGTTCAATGTGCGTGGTCATGTGTATCCTTGTCATTGTTAGTGCTCTCAGTGTACCAAAATTCACCCATGCGCGGCATCGGTGCGGCCAAATGCCCAGGTGCCAGTGAGATGAAAAGAGCGTATCGGGGCATACGTGTGGCGATGCTGTATCGATGGACCGTGGCGCATCAAGGCCTGCTGATGTGTGGGGGTGCCGTAGCCTTTGTGGGCGGCATACCCGTAGCGTGGTGTTACCGTGTCGAGCTGCTGCATGATGCGATCGCGGGCAACTTTGGCGATAATCGAGGCTGCAGCAATGCTGAGCGAGCGTCGGTCACCGTGGACGAGACTGCGTTGGGGGATTGACCAGTGCGGGAACGAGACGGCATCGATAAGGAGCGCATCGACCGAAACCGTCAACCCAAATACCGCCTGTTGCATCGCAACGCGTGTCGCCTGGATGATGCCCATGCAGTCAATATCGTGTGCACTGACCCAGCCGACGGCAACGCTCCGGATAAACGGTTGCATGGATTGGACGAGTGCAGTGCGTTGTTCGCTGGTCAGGCGCTTCGAGTCATCGACCCCTGCGAGGCATTCGGGTTTGGTGTAGATGGACGATTCGAACACGACTGCTGCCGCCATTACCGGGCCAGCCCAACAGCCGCGCCCGACTTCGTCGACGCCGGCGATTGTCGTAGCGCCGTGGGCGTGGAGCATGCACTCTTCGTCAAACGTGGGAGACATGCGGTGTCCCTATGATGAGATGGATGTTCGTCCCAGCCACCGTGCAATCGGGTGTTTCGAGCTCCCAGCCAGCGTTGGTTAATGCATCCCAGATGGGATGTAGGCGCACATTGTGCCTGCCAGCGCTCAACAGAATGACCAATCGGCCGTCTGCCTGCAAGACACGCCGTACCTCGGCGAGAGTGCGCGGATCACTGATGTATGGCGCGGGAAAAACCGCAACAACACGCGCAAATGTCGCATCTGGGCAGGGTATAGCACGGCTGTCGCCATTGATAAGTGACGTCGCCCGACGGCGTGCAAGGCGGAGCATGCGGGCTGATCGATCGAGCCCCCA
>CAIZHO010000479.1 GCA_903932805.1 uncultured Roseiflexaceae bacterium
CGTCGTCGCCACGCAAATAGTTCGAGGCACTGAGCAGTGCTGGGGGCTCGTCGTCGATGTGTTGTTCGATGAAAGCCAGCACATCTGCTGCCAATGGGTCTGTGTCTGCGGCGCTGCCGTTTTGGTCGTCTGGAGCGAACAGGTCTGCGGTTGCGTCGGTCGTTGCACCCAGAAAACCGCTCGCATTCGCGATCGCCGGCACACACCGGAGCGCATCGCGCAGACGCACCACATCGCGCGGAGTGGTGACACCGACTCCCTGTATCATGCGATTCACGGTGCGTTCCATATCGCCGACCTGCTTGAGGGCGTCACGTACGGTATGCCGGCGCACGGTGTCGCTGATGTACTGTTCGATAGCATCAAGCCGTTCGTTGATTGGCGCGATATCAAGCAACGGTTGGGCGACCCAGCGCCGCAACAGGCGTGCTCCCATCGGCGTACGGGTTTGATCCAGCACACCCACCAGCGACCCGGTACTATTGTGCATCCCGTCGAGGAGCTCGAGATTGCGGCGGGTCTGCGGATCGAGGAACATCACCGTGCCCGGCGTGTACGGGTGGATGGCATGCAGTTGGGCGACGTCGCTGTGCTGTGTCTCTTGGGCGTATTGCAGGAGCGCACCCGCTGCCTGGACAGCCAACGGCCGATCCTGCAGTCCTAGACCGGCCAGCGTACTCACTGCGAAGTGACGCTGCAACGCATCGCTAGCGGTCTGCGCATCCCAGCGCCATGCAGCGACATTGGTAATGTGGCCGTTGGCCCAGCGTGTGCTGTTGGCGCGCTCGACTTTGCGGGCGACCCGTTCAGAGGGTAACAAGACGTCTCGTTCTTGTTTGGTCATGAATTCGAGATCGTGTTCCAATCCACTCTGTTGGGCGTCGAGCCCACTCAGCCGGCGCTGCGCATCGGTGCTGACCAGGATCTCTGCCGGCAGCAATCGCGCCAATTCGCCGTGTGCTTGCTGGACTGCAGTCGCGCCGCGTAACTCACAACAGGCGAATTCGCCCGTGCTGAGATCGGCATAGGCGAGTCCGACATGCTGTTCGTGGACATAAACGGCCGCGATGTAGTTGTTGGTGGATGCATCGAGGATGGTACCATCGACGATAGTACCGGGTGTGATGATGCGAACGATTTGCCGTTCGACCATCCCTTTCCCCGCGGCGGGAGCGGTAATCCCGCCTGCAAACACCGATCGTGGGCGTGTGTCGCTTTTGTTGGCGGCGGTTTCGACGACCTGCTCGGCAACAGCGATGCGATAGCCGGCAGCCACCAATTTGGTCACATATGTCTCGATGGCGTGATAGGGCATGCCAGCCATCGGACAGCGTTGCTTCACGCCGCGGTACTCACTCGCAAAATCTTTGTAGGTCAGAGTGACATCGAGCAAGGCTGCGATGAGCTTGGCATCGTCGTCGAAGCATTCATAGAAGTCACCAAGCCGATAAAACAGCACGGCGTCGGGTTGGCTGGCTTTGAGCTCACGGAACTGCGTGTACCACTTGTGCAACGACAATCCGGGGAACTCGTTACGGAGTTGTTCGTGGATGTCCATGGTGCCTCCCGCGCAATCAAAACGACGCACACCGCGTGTGCGTCGTCATTGTATCGTGTGTCCGCCTGCGTGTCAGTTGTTGAGTTCTTCGTTGGAGCTGTTAATCATAAAGATGACGCGCTCGCCAATGTTGGTCGTGCGGTCGGCCAAACGCTCGAGCATGTACGTGATTTCGATCAGGATCAAGCCACTTTCGAGTGTTGCCACATTGTTTTTGATCATGACACGAATCTGTTCGTTGGCTTCGTCTTCGAGATTGTCGACAATGGCATCGGTCTCGGCCAAGCCGCGGGCGATGGCGATATCACGCTTGACATATGCATCGAGGCACTGGTGCAGCATCGTGTGCGACAACTCGCCCATGCGGATGATGTTTGCTGGGACCGGTACGATCGGCGCTTGTGCGAGCAACCGCGAGACGCGCTTGGCGATGCCTTTGGCATAATCGCCAGCCCGTTCGAGTTCGCTAGCTATGGCCGAAGTTGCAAGCAGTGTACGGAGATCACTGGCCACCGGTTGTTGTGTTGCAATCAACTCAAACACATGTTCGTCGATGACCTGGTGGGTGCGATCGATCTCGCGGTCGGCCGCAACCACTTGACTGGCAAGATTGGCGTCGGAATTTGCAAGCGCCTGTAATGCATCCGACAGGCCTAAC
>CAIZHO010000480.1 GCA_903932805.1 uncultured Roseiflexaceae bacterium
CTGACGACCACCGCATTTGCGCCGAGCGCCTGCAGTGCCGCCACGTGCTGTGTGCTCCGCACGATGGCCACGACGTGCAATCCGCGGTACCGTGCCGTGCGGATCATCATGCGCCCCAGGGCACTGTTGGCGGCATTGAGGAGCACTCCTTTGCGACCGTCGCGTATGGCCCGATCGATGAGCGCCCAGGCGGTCAACGGATTGACCAGCATCATAGCGCCTTGTTCGTCGCTGATCCGTGCCCGCAACGGCAAACAGGTGCTCGCATCGGCGACCGTGTACTCAGCCCAGGTCCCAAAGCTGCCCTGTGTGGCCACGGCGACGCGGCGACCAACCAGCAATGCACCGAGGCCCGATCCGGCAGCGACGACGTCGCCGCACCCTTCGAAGCCAGGAATGGTGGGCGGCTCGCGGCGGACGCCATAGCGACCGCGCAAAAACATCAGGTCAGACGGGTTGACTGCAGCTGTGCGGATTTTGACCAACACTTGACCCGCTCGTGGCGTCGGGGTGGGCACCTCGCGTACATGCAAACCTTCGGGCCCATCAAACGACTCCAATTGGAGTGCACGCATGGTTTTGGGTATCACGATTTCTGCTCCTTTGTGGTGCCTATGCTGAGAAGCAACCACCATTTCGATTCACGATGTATAGGTGTGCGAGTAATCGACTCAAGCGGGCAATGATGCGGTATCTGTGAGAAAACCCCGCACCGTCAGTGCTGCCTCGGCTGCACATTCGTCTTGGACGGCCATCGCCCCAGGCAGGATATGCGCGGTCGAGCGTGGCAAGAGCGCCTGGAACCCTGGCAAGCGCGTCACCGGCGTCGTCATCGCATACTGCCCCCACAAGATATGCACGGGTTGGGCGATGCGCGGCAACACGTCGTGTAGATCTGCATTGAGCAGCATCGTCAGAAAGCATATCGGCGCATAGCGCGCCCCTGGTCGCGCAGCCGCCCGGGCACAGGCAGCAACCATCGCATCGTCACAGGCTTCGGGTTTGTAGTATGCCATACTGCGCAAAAAGTACCGCAAGCTGGCGCCACTGGTCAATAATCGATACGCGCCGGCACCAAACCACCCATGCAACAACCGATACGCACCGCCCACCGTCCCTGGGACGTGCAGATCCTCTAACCCTGTCGGGCAGATCAACACCAAGCGGGCAATGACATCGGGGTGATTGGCCGCAGCGATGCATGCAAACGCACTGCTCAATGACACGGCATACAGACACGCCACACCGCCCAGTTCGCGTGCCACATCAGCCAATAGATCAGCATAAATCTGCGCACTATAGACCATGTCGGGCCGGTCGGAATCGCCGTAGCCCAACAAATCGATTGCCACCACCCGATGGTCACGTTGCAAGTCGGCAAAGGGTTTGCGCATTTCGAAGCTATTCGCAGCAGCATTGATGCTATGGACCAACAAGATGGTGGGCCCACTGCCCGCTTCGTGCAGGGCTATCTGGTGGCCTCGCCAGCTGATATATCGGACCGAGACGCCCAAGAGGGCGAGTGGGGTGTGCATGTCGTTTTTCTTTCTTTTCAAATCGTATCGGCACGGACGTGTGTCTGCATCCACTGTAGCGCATCTGCGCGGGTCTCGTACACACCATCGAGTTGGGCATCATAGGCAATCCGCAATAGTTCCTTGACCCGTGGCCCCGCAGCAATCCCCAACGCCAGCACATCGTTGCCGTTGAGCAACGGCGCAACCGGCTGCTTGATCGCCCCTAACGCTGCCGCCAGTGCGATGAACGGCGCCCCGGGTTCTTTGAACGGTAACGGCGGTCGTCCCGAGCTGTCCGCAGCCACCAAGCGTGCCCAAAGGTCCATGTCGGCAGGCGCCAGACGATGCGCGAGGCGGCGCACAAAGCGCGGGCTGGCGGGCCCGTCATTGGCAGCCATGTGGTCGCGTACCAACGCGCATACGGGTGCGACGTATTTGTCGGGGGCACCGATCAGCCGCAAAAAATCAATCGTGAACGGCACCCCAGCTGCTGCATGCGACGGGCAG
>CAIZHO010000481.1 GCA_903932805.1 uncultured Roseiflexaceae bacterium
GCACCCGCAGCGCGCGGAGTTATTCAACCGGCGGGCAATCACCATGATCGAAGCCGCAGCGCTGCCTGGTGCTGATCGGGAGGCGTGCTTGGCCGATGCCGTGCAGAGTTGCGATCAGGCGCTGGCCGACCCCCAAATGGGTTCGGGGTTGCATGCATCGATCTGCCAAAACAAAGCTAATGCCTTGCACGAGCTGGCGCGTGACGCGTTCCCCGCTGGGACCGAATATCTCTACCGTGCTATCGAAAGTTGCACCACAGCCTTGACGTACTTGCCGACCGAATTGACGACACAACACTTCATCGGTCTGCACGGCACACTGGCATCGCTCTACCGATCTTTTGCCGAATGCGAAGGTGTCGATCGTCGTCTTTGGTTACAGCGAGCACGCGATGCCAGCGGGACGGTGCTGTTGCACCTCGACAACGAGCGCGATCCGATGCGCTATGCACAAGAACTGATGAACCGGGCGAATATCTTGAGTGATCTGGCAGAGGAACTCGATAGCCCGCATGCCCATTGTATTGAACAGGCGATAGCGCACCTCGAAGAAGCACTCGCATATCGGACCGAAGCGACTGCCCCGCTCGATTATGCCTGGACGCACCACAACCTGGCCGTCGCCTTTCGCACACAGGCAATGCTGGTAGGCGAAGACCACGTTGCCTGTCTTCACAAGGCGCTCATGTCGATCAACGCGGCGTTGCGCTACCGGACTGCAGACGAGGTACCTGCATATGCGGCCCTGAGCCAGTACATCGCGGCCACGATCTGTCGTGACCTGGCAGATGCGCTCGACACCGCCGATCCCGCGCGGGACAGGGCACTCGTCGAGGGCTTCGCTCATGTCGACACGTCGCTTGCCTTGTACGAAACACTCACCGACGCATTTGCCGTGGCAGCCTGCTACGACCTGCGTGCGTCTTTGGGCTGGCGCCAGGCCGAGAAAGCAACGGTGGATCGTGCGTCGCTTCTGCAGCGTGCCTTGGCAGACGTGCGGCGGGCGCTGCGGTCTTTCAGCCCCACCGAAGAGCCGCATGATTATGGTGAGTGCCTCCTCACCGAAGCCCAGATCCTCATCCGCCAGGGGGTTGTCTCGCAGGGGCTCGAACATGCCTTGGCATTGATCACACTGCGGCGCAACGCGGAGCTCTATTGTCGGGCGCAGCTGGTCGGTGGCGAGGTGCTCTGTGCGCAGGTCATGTCCGAAGCCGTCGTTGCGGCACTCACCCGGATGGGGGCACACGCCCTCGACATCGCCCAACGCCTCGATCATGGCCCACATCAGCGGCGGGCTTATGCCATCCTGCAGGCAGCGGCGGATCTCCTCGGCGGCGACCGCTTCAGGCAGGTCTGGGCCGAGATGACCGGCGTGCCCGTGCCGGTATTCATTCGCCTGCGCTAATTACCATTGCACGGCGCGCAGGCGAGGGGTCGGGGCGATGCAAAAATGTCGGCGCGCTGCGGTTTTCGTGGCTCTGAGGCGCCCCGGGACGTGCCCGACGGATGCAGATCGACGGCACCCGCGACACTCCAGACGACCACAACGCCCCTGCCGCGCGTGCGGCAGGGGCGCTTTCCCATGACCAAAAGGACTGCTAGGATGCGGCCCGCAGGGTAGCCAAATCGGCGGCGGCCGATGCGCTGACGGTGCCGAACGTGCCGGTCTCGCAGACGACGTGACCGGTGTAGCCCCCGCTGCGTAGGGCGCTCAAAATGGCGGCCAGTGGGACGTCGCCGTGCCCGAGCGCCTTGTGGTTGAGCATGTCGAAGCGGGGTGCACTGCGGCTGCCAACGGGACCAGCGTCGCGGACGAATTCTTTGGCGTGGACCTGGACAATGACGCCGGCGAGGGCTTTGGCGTCGGCGACGGGATCATAGCCGACGGCCATACCATTGGCCATGTCCCAATAGATGCCGACGTTTTTGGAGCCGACCGCCGCGACCACGGCCAGGTTGGCGGCGGCGGGCAGGGTGCTCTCGATGCCCAGGATGACCCCGGCTTTTTCGGCATCGGGGGCCAGGGTCTTGAGCGCCCGTACGAGGCGTTCGATACCGGCCTCGCCGACGATTTCGGCGTCATAGAAGAACGGCACGAGCAACACACCGGCGCCGATGTCGGCACACAGGGTGATGCCGCGCTTGATGTTGAGGATGGCGTTGGCCACTGCGGCGGGGTCGTCGTTGGCGATGTTGGCAGCATTGAGGAAGTGGGCCGCCACCGAGGCAATGGTGATGCCGTTGGTGCGGGCCGTCATGCGGATCATGTCACGCATCGAGGGGCTCATGCGGCCACCGGGCAGGGCATCGGCAGGGCTGTTCCAATCGAGTTCGACGCTGTGGTAGCCGAGGGCGGCCGCACGGTGAAA
>CAIZHO010000482.1 GCA_903932805.1 uncultured Roseiflexaceae bacterium
CGATCTCGGAGAAAGCAGGGTCGTATGGGTGGGTTTGCGGATACGTGCCGGGAACGACTCAGCGACTGCTGTATCCATGTACGCCTCACCAGCAAGTCCTTCTATCGTCACGGGAACTAGTTCGTTACGGGCACACAGCGTGTCGAGGTGACGATGGAGCGTTGTCTGCATGCGGTAATAATCACCCAACCAACGCGGATGGACGACCCCGAGTTTGCGTGCGGTCGACCGGATCTGGTAGGTAGCCGTTTCTTCGGCGCTGGGCATGTGTGCGTCATCCCAATCGGGCCGGACCGCGTCGGTCCGTGCATACACGCGCCGAAAAGCGTCGCGGCGCGCGATCATGACCTCACCACAGGCGAACAACGCCTCAAGGAGTTGCTTTTCGTGAGACCAATCCCACCACTCACCACGCAACCCGGCGGGTCGTACAAAACTGTCGGTGCGTACGCCGCCACGCTGCTGCAGGTGGGCCAACATCGCGTCTGCAGCCTGCCGATGTTGGTCGAGATACGTACGTGCCCAACGGACTTTAGTGGAACGAGAGCCGTCTGCAATAAGCCGGCGGTGGTATGGGAACCAGCTCCGCGGCGCCATACAGGCCTCGTGGGTCCAGCACTCAAAGACGTCTCCGGTTTTCAACAACGTATCAAGCCAATCAATGGGGTATGCACCGTGTCGGCTCCACAGGACAAAATAATGGCTTCGATTGACGACCGACAACGTATCAATTTGAATCATTCCCATGCGCTCGATGCTTTGCAATAGGACGCTTGGGGTGCGCGCCGGGCGCAGATAATCAAGCCCCTGTGCGCGAATCATCAAACGGCGGACCTGTGCCATCGTGAGGTGTATAGACATGAGGAGTCACCTCCAAACACACATATGTACGACACACTTCGGTGAGAAAACAATGAAAACACGTTCTGTGCGCCAGAACAGGGCGTCCAAACCGACACATGCACGGCGAACATACTATAATGTTGAGCAGATAGTAACAGAATAAGGAACTCAGTATGCGAAATCCGAAACCACGTGGCCGTGCAGTCCAAAGCGCAGCTCCTGTCGCCCGCTTGCGGAATTTTTATGTTGCCTTTGCCGTTATTGCGCTCCTCATTGTCGTCGGCGTTGTGTACAACATCTACGGCACTACCGCAGAACCGGTCAAAACACTCGAGGCAACGATCCCCGCGCCCCGCAATGCAGACATCCCCATGGGCAAAACGGACGATGGTCGGTACTACCTCGGCAACCCAGATGCAGCAGTAACGGTGGTTGAATACGCAGATTATCAATGCCCAGGGTGCGCGTTTTATTCAAATTCGTTGTCCGCAGCGTTTGAAAAGGACTTCATTGCGACCGGCGATGTTCGTCTCATCTTCCAAGACTTCCCACTCGCCATGCACGTCAACGCGGTCCCTGCAGCAATTGCCGCACGCTGCGCAGGCGAACAGAGCGTTGGGGCATTTTGGCAGTTCAACAGTTTGCTGTTTACCAATCAGATACAATGGAAAGAACTCGAAACAGCGGCATTTAAACTCCAGACTGTCGCATATGCTGGCCAGCTCGGCCTCGACAAAACGGCATTTGCCGCCTGCATCGAGTTGCCCGAGAACGAACGTACGGTGCGCGATTTCCAGAAAAAGTCGAATGCGCTGGGCCTTCCAGGCACTCCTTCCTTCGCTGTACAAGGTACTATCGTCGATGCGAGTAGCGCCAAGAGTGTCGATGACATCGACGCATTAGTACGCGTAGCCATCAATAACGCGCTCGGCAAATAATCACTCATGCGGGCATACTGCATTGCAATGCAGTATGCCCGTTTTGTTGGGTCAATGATAATTGACATTCGCCCCGTTCCACCGTTATACTCAGTATTTAGTACAGCGTTCAGATGAGTCGGCCTACCCGACACGGAGGCAAAAATATCGTGCGTAATCGCGAAGTAGCCCCAATGATCTTTATCCTCCTGCTGACCATCGTGTGTTCATGGATCACGTTTGCTCCAAATGACACATGGCTTGGTCGCGATGTGAGTGTGCGACTCGGCCTTGACCTGCAAGGTGGCACACAAGTGTTGATGAAGGCGGAAGGTACCAACGACAAAGAATTGATGCGTACAGCGGCAACAGTCATTGAACGCCGTGTCAACGGTCTCGGCGTCAGCGAAGCCATTGTGCAGCTTTCGGGTGAGAATCGCATTATTGTCGAGCTACCCGGTGTCAAAAACCCCGAGCAGGCAATCGAGACCCTCCGTGGGACGGGCCGGCTCGAATTCATCGACACCAAGGGCGCCTTTGTGGCAGAGGGTACCATCGTCAAAACGACGGGTAATCCCAACCCTGTGATGCCTGAAGTCGACCCGAATGCACCGGTGGATCCGGCAAACCCAGCGCCGAACCCAGATCAGACCATATACGAAAGCATCACCGACGGCAAAGACCTCGACACCAAGCAGGTCGCCCTCCGTGTTGCCACGGATGCCGTCAACAACAAACCAGCGGTAACGTTCGCCTTTTTGGGTGAATCAGGCACACGGCTCGGTACGTTTTCGGCTGCAAACATCCAGAAGCCCATGTGTATTGCCCTCGACAACGTCATCGTAAGTTGCCCAGTGATTCAATCAGCCCTCGTCGGAGGGAGTGGTGAAATCACCAGTGCTACCCGTGAAGAAGCAGAGAAAATCCTCAATCAGCTCAAATACGGCTCGTTGCCGGTGACCCTCAGCATCGAGTCCAGCCGTACCGTATCAGCCACGCTCGGTGCAAACTCTGTAGCGGCAAGCATTGTTGCAGGCATGGTAGGGCTGATTGTCGTTGGTCTGTTCATGATGTTCTACTATCGGTTGCCAGGCGTTCTCGCAACCATTGCATTGGTTATTTACACAGTCATCATTTTTGCCGTGCACAAGCTCGTACCCATCACACTGACATTGTCCGGTATTGCCGGCTTCATTTTGTCGGTCGGCTTGGCCGTAGACGCCAATGTGTTGATTTTCGCCCGCCTCAAAGAAGAACTTCGCAACAAGCGTTCACTGGCACGTGCGGTGGAAGCCGGCTTTGACGAAGCATGGCCAGCCATTCGTGACTCGAGTGCTTCGACGCTGATCACCAGCGCCATTCTGTTTGTGTTCGGCAATAGCTTCGGTGTGAGCCTCATCAAAGGGTTTGCGTTGACCTTGGCCCTTGGTGTGTTGTTGAATCTGTTTACTGCGGTGGTGGTCACACGCACCTTCCTCCGCTTGGTCGTTCGCGCCAAGGCCGCCCAATCTCTCTGGTTCTACGAAATCGATTCCGAAACCGACCTGCGCGAGCAGCGTACGGCCTCATAACGGAGCTCTCACGCATGAAAAGCATTGTCCGTCTACGTTATATTTGGTTCATCATTTCGCTTGTGGTTATTATCCCAGGTGCGGTGTTTTTTGCTATGTACGGCCTCAGAACAGGTATTGACTTCGCCGGTGGTGCGCTGTGGGACTTGCACTTCCCCACCAAACAATTGAATGAGCTCAACACCGAGGCCATTGCAGAGGTATTTGCAAAAAACGGCTTCGAAGGGGCACAAGTACAGCTCTCGACCGTCAAAGTGAATGGTGTTGACGTTTCTTCTGCGGTGGTGCGCACAAAAGAGCTGAGCGCTGTCAATCCCAAAGATCAAAAAGATGCGGTAGTAGCTGGCTTAACAGCAGTCTTTGGAACGGTCGAGCCGCAGGAACTGCAAAGCGTCGGACCAACGGTGAGTGCAGAAGCAACACGTTCTGCCGCCATCGCGGTGTTGGGTGCGTGTTTGGCTATTTTGGTATATTTGACCATTGCCTTTCGGAATGCCCCGAATCCTGTCCGGTATGGGATCTGCGCCTTGTTGGCAATGCTCCACGACGTCCTCGTGGTGTTGGGTATGGCTGCGATTTTGGGCTATGCAATCGGTCTCGAAATCGATGCATACTTCCTCACCGCGCTCCTCACCGTCATCAGCTTCTCGGTCCACGACACCATTGTGGTATTTGACCGCATCCGCGAAAATGTCGGCCGCCGACGAGCCGGCGAATCGTTCGAGGATATCGTCAACCACAGCATTGTGCAGACCCTTCCCCGTTCTATCAACACACAGCTGACCAGCGTGTTTTCGTTGACTGCGTTGTTGTTGTTCGGTGGCGTGACGATTCGCAACCTGGTCATCATCCTGTTGATTGGATTGTTGAGCGGTACATATTCGTCGATCTTCAACGCGGCGCAGATGTTGGTCGTCTGGGAAAATCGCGAATGGCGTACCTGGTTCCGCAAACAGGCAGCCTAAGGATTGGTTGCCACGCTCCCCAACGACGTTGGGGAGCGTTTTTTGTTTCTGAAAGGGACAGATATGTGGTCCTCCATCAAAAAACTCTTTGGCCGTAGCGACAGCGATGAACCAACAGATTCGCCCGTCGTCGTGGCTACCTGCAATGGGCCGATCGAAGCCAACATGATGCTGTCGCAACTCCACGATTCTGGGATCCCTGCAGCCTTGTTAGGCGCAGACAGCGCATCCGTCTTTGGGATGCAAACCGGCATCCTCGCAGAGGTTCGCATCGTCGTGCCCGCCCTGTATGCCGGAGCAGCCCAAGAATTGCTTGGGGAGCTCGATTTGCGCGACGACATGACGCTTGAAGGCGCCGATGGAGCCGAAGCAGAGGCTATCGAATCGGACAATTATGATCAAGAAAAAGACAATCTGAAATCATGAGCATCGCAGCACCTATCATTATCGGCTGTATTGTCGGCTTGCTGCTGGGATTTCTCGGTGGCGGTGGGGCAATCATGATTGTCCCAGCCATGGTGTATATCTTGCATGCAGATGAGCACGTGGCATTGGCAACCGCATTGATTATCGTGGCTGTCAACGCTGCCATTGGCGGTGTACTGGCGTGGCGTGATCGTCGTGCCGACATGCCGACCGCATTGTTGTTTGGGGCGTCAGGGATGATGACTGCGTATGGCGGAGCACTCATTTCGAAGCACATCCCTGGCTCGTACCTCATCGTCGCATTTAGCATCCTCCTCTTGGTCATCGCGCTGATGATGTATCGTGGGACCATGGGGACCGCAACCGAATCAGTCCCCGTCATTCGACCACGCTGGCAAATCATTGTCGTGGGGGCGGTCGTTGGTCTGGTGACCGGCATTCTCGGGGTCGGCGGTGGCTTTGTGATTGTCCCTGCAATGGTGTTGTTGGTGGGGATGCCCATGCGCAAGGCCGTTGGGACATCGTTGCTGGTGATTACCATCAACAGCGCAGCAAGTCTGTTGGGGCATCTCGACACCGCGTTCGATTGGACCCTTATTGCACTGTTACTCAGCGGAGCAATCCCTGCCATGACGGTGGCGAATCGGTTTGGTGGCGCTATCGATCAAATAAAACTCCGGCGCGGGTTTGCGATTTTTGTGACGTGCGTGGCATGCTTCATGCTTGTCGAAACAGTACTGCTATCTTGACAGCGGACCCGCCACAAACGGCGCATTGGGGTCGACTGCCACAGCCAAATCACCGCTGACTGGGTGCCAGTATGCGCACGCTGCAATCATTGCGGCATTGTCTGTGCACAGATGGATGGGTGGGATGTGTAACGGCACTCGAATAGCTGCGCGTAGGGCGTCGCGTAAGCGGGCGTTTGCCGCGACCCCACCCGCAACGATGACTGATTTGGCATCGGTTGTACTCACCGCCGCTTTCGTTTTACGGACGAGGATATCGACAACTGATTCTTGAAAAAGATACGCTAATTCTGCACTCCGTTGCACGCACTGGTCCACATCACCGCTGGCGCGTGCCGCCACCCATGCGGGATCAGTGCTCACAGCGGTCTTGAGCCCGCTAAACGAAAAATCATACGTTCCATGCAACCATGCGCGCGGCAAGCGCTGGGATGCTTTGGGGGCACGTGCAGAGTGTTGGATTGCTGGACCTCCCGGATATCCGAGTGACAGTAACCGTGCTACTTTGTCGAATGCCTCACCCGCTGCATCGTCGAGCGTACCGCCGAGAAGTTGGGCATCCGCATGATTGCGAATCAGCGCCAGCATGGTATGCCCACCAGATACAACTAGTGCAATAGCAGGGAACGCAGGAGGCACTGCTGCATCGATCCATGTTGCATAGAGATGTGCTTCGACGTGATTGACCATGAGAAAAGGGAGCCCACGGGCCCACGCGAGTGTCTTGGCGGTATTGAGGCCAGTCAATAACGCACCCGACAACCCTGGGCCATACGTCGCTGCGACTGCATCAATGCTCGACCAACCACCTGGAGTACGACCGACCGCTTCACGCACGACAGACTCGATTGCCAGAATATGCTGACGCGACGCGACCTCGGGGACGACACCGCCGTAGCGTCGATGGATGTCTATCTGTGAGGCAACGACATTTGCTACCAGTCGCGTGCCGTTGACGACGACGGCCGCGGCTGTTTCGTCGCACGATGTCTCGATAGCCAAAATTGTTTTGTATGGGGACGTCACGCGCAGCCTCTTTTGTTGATCGACAGCCAATACTACACACTTCAGTATAATACGAGGAACATCACATCCATGATGGGCGTCTATGAACCAGAGGAAGTCGTGATGAAATCGTTCATGCCGATGCTCTTACGTACAGTATTGCTATGCCTTGCTGCTTGGTTGACTGGTGCATCAGATGCTCCAGTGGTCGCTGCGTCAGAAATACCTCCCATTAGCTCCCAAACATACAGCATTGATGTCACGAGTTCAGGTCGCACAGCAACCGACACAGATCCAATGGTGCTTGGGCCAGAGTCCCCAGAACACGCCTTTAACGGAATCCAGCTGACATGGACTGTGGTCGGCGATCCAACCCTTTTGCGTCTCGAACTCATCACACAGCGAGATGGGGTGTGGGGCGAATGGATGGAAGTGCCTCACGAAGATGAATTTTTGTTGGACGACGCCCCTGCAGGCACCCAAACCAGCACCATCTACACGATAGAACCAGGCGCCCAAGCCTGGCAACTCCGCATTTCTACGCCCGATGCTACCCTCGCTGCGATTACCACCCTCCGTGTTACCACCATGGACACGCGTGCACAAACCGACGCGCGCATCGAACTCCCCGCTGCGACGGAACCCCTAGTTGCAGGCGCCAAACCAGCCATCGTTGCGCGTACAACTTGGGGCGATGCAAGCGTCAAACGCTGGGATGCCAACGGCTCCGCGGGACTGACTACCGAAGCAACCTGGATGCCCACAGATGCCGAGATTGCCAAACCGACGCACCTGGTACTCCACCACACTGCGACGCCGAATGATGGCCCGACGAGCAATTGGCCTGCGCGTGTCCGTCAAATCTGGGGATATCACACCATCACCAATGCCTGGGGCGATATTGGATATCACTTCCTGATTGATCCCAACGGTGTGATATACGAAGGTCGCTATCAAGGACTGCGTCCGGATGGAGCAGTGATCGACGGTGCGCATAATTATGGGTTCAATCGCGGGACCATCGGTATTGCGATGTTGGGCACATTCGAAGACGTGACACCAACCGCAAAAGCCCAAGTAGCACTCGATAACCTCGTCGCCTACCTGATGACCAGGTATCGGATCCAACCCGATACCACCGCATATTATGCACACCAACGGATGACACTCAACACGATTGTCGGTCATCGAGATGCGCAGCTTCCAGGCCGTTCGACTGCCTGCCCGGGGACGACGTTGCATGCGTTGTTGCCTGCTCTACGCGTCAAGGCGCGGGCAACGGTGGCTGCAGCACCTGTACAACATTGGCTGACTGGAGTTACCGTGTCGGATGCTGATGTGCTGGTCGGGGAACCGGTGGTTTTTTCTATGACCGTGCGCAATGCATATCCCGAAGCGTCAATAAGTGGTAGCGCATTTGCGTTCCCGGTCAGTGATAGCGGGTATGTGTACCAAGTGAATGAATGCTGGGCAAAGCAGAACGCCGGCGGGGTCCCGCTTTTTCCCAAAGCGAGTGTAGGCAGCAATCGTTATGGGCGATTCCGCGTGATAGCAGGTATACGCGATTGGGACACACGGTATGCAGCCCGTGCCACAACGTGTCCGGTCAGTAGCACCGAAAATCATCCATGGCGCTGGAGCATCGGTTCGTCCCCGTTGGCTGCGGGAACAACTCGTGTCATCAGCGGGGGAGTTCGCTTCAGTGCGCCTGGGACATACATCGTTTCGTTCGGCATGATGAAGGATTGGATCGGCTATCCCGACAATCCATGCAGTGATAGTCCCAGCTATGCGGCCTGTGCACTCTTTCCCAAAACAATCACAGTCCGTACACGGACAACGCCAACGCCCACCCGGCCGCCGGCACTCAGGACGCAGCTCGCCCGTGAAACACAGCATGCGGAGCGGAGTACTGCGACTGCTGGTGCACGTGTCATGCAGGCAACACAAACAGCGTTGCTCGCAGAGTTAACCGCAACGGCCGCCGTAGCCGCTGGCTCGCCCACGTTGACTGCGAGCCGTACCCCAACCAGAACTCCGACAGCGACCGCTATACCGATCCAACAAACCGCTCAGCGACTCGTAGCCGCGACACAAACCACAATTGCGCGGCGCACGGCGACACCGACTCTTGGCAGTGGCTCTCCAACCACAACCCGTACCGCTACCGCAACGCGTACATCCACTCCAGCCCCGGTGAGCGCTATTCGCCCAGGCACGATATTCTCCCGTGCTGCAGTCAAGCAGGTCAACACACTCGCTGTCAGCGACGCTGCGCTCGTTGTGCTCGAAGGGGGCACGACCCAGAGTATTGCCCTCTACCACCCGCTCACGCTGGCGCAGGTACAGCGTCTGCCTCTCCGCGGCACTTCTGCGACCGTGTTGGTCGCAGATTCCTCACTTCCGAACGTGTTTTATGTTGCTGGGGCATATACACACGAATTCATCTTTGTCCAACGGCTCGCAATCGTGTCGGGGACCCTCCGCGAAACCGGGTATTGGCTCACAGAGTTCAGCGGTACGCCCTCCGCGTTATTGGCAAACGGATCACACCTGTGGATTTCAGTTTCGAAAACCGCACAACCTATCCATCGTTTGATACACCTCAGTACTACTGGCTCTCTGGTAGAAGACACGGCCCGAATAGTCCTACCCGGGGTCGCATTGCAGCTTATAGACGGTGACGGGGTCGCTGGACAGATAACCGTAACGGGGCGCATCACTGCTGACAACGGATATCTTTTACCTGTCACACGTGTCGCCAACGCTCCCATACGCACCGGGTCAAACGTAACCACAACGACTGCGCTAAAAGGATTTTGCCGCACTTGGAGATTTGTGGCTGCCGTTCCCGTCGTTCATTTGTTTGTCGCGACCAACAGTGGGATCCACGCGTTCACCCAAGATCTCAACACGGGGGCGTTGCGAGGAAATCCGACAACGGGCATCGGTGAACAGTTCCTGGTCTGTTCAGACAGGCATCCGGATGTACTCGTGCGTATCAATCCCAGCACTGGTTTGTTGACGATGATTCAGCCCCAAAGTACAACGTACCAGCTTCGTGCAACTGCGCAAATTGCCGTGCGAACAGACACGCCGCTCCACACGACACGCATCTACGGCGACAATCTGTACTGGTCTGACGGGCTGTCGATTGGACGTGCCACCATCCAGTGGCCGCGCTAAAAATGTCAGACTTCTGTAATCTGTCACACAGATGAAGGGGTGTCGATCTGCTGTCGTCTGTGTATACTACAAAATATAGTAAAGACGTGTACCTGCATTGAACGGTCATCTATGGGTACACAGCGTGCAGAATAAGGCGTGGTTATGAATGGATTTCGGTGCCGGCTCGTAACGTTCCTGTGTTGTATTTCTGCGATTCTCTTGATTCCATTTGTACCAAACAATACTCGCTACGGGGAAACCCCGCGCAGTGCAAAAGCAATCGCTGGCAACGTGGTACCCAACGCAAATCAGACAATACGAAAATCACGTTGGATGAGTGCGCGCGTGAATCGAACCAAACTCGCAGTAAACGACGTCCTCGTGATAACGTTTACGGTGAATAATCACCAACAGTATGCCATCAAAAGTTACCCGTTTCGACCATCTGACAGCACCCTTACCTACAATCAAGATGAGTGCTGGGCAATGCGCAAGACGGGATCTACATCGTTGATGTACCCGAAGCACGCCGAGAATTACCGCGTCATGGCAGGATACACCGGATGGGACAAAACCCATGCCACGGTAAACGCCAAGTGCGCCACGTCATCCACTGGCACCAACACCACCATCGATCATCCATGGCGCTGGGGAGTCGGAGAACTCGCGTTGCAATCGCAGACGTCACGGACCATTACCGGTCGCGTGCGATTTACCAAAGCGGGCACATACACCGTGTTCTTTGGGTTGGTACGGGATTATGCGGGCTATCCGAATTTCGGTGATTGCACACGCGCCAAACCTTCATACAACCACGCCTGCTTTATCGACGAAGTAACGGTCGTCGTCGGCGATGGTGGTGTGGCGACTACACCAACCAGGAGCGTAACGCGCGCACCGAGTCATACACCCGCACCGAGCGACACTTCGACGCCCACACCAACGGGGCCGACTGCAACGCCAGGCACCGCGACCGCGACACCGACCCCTTCACCGACACGTACCAACGCACGCACACGATCAGCTACTCGCGCATCGAGTCCGACCCGCCCAGCACGCACTAATACAAGATCAGCAACTGCCAAACCAACAAGCAGCGGTGGTTACCCACTGCCGACGATGTATTACTCCCCAACCAGAACTTCTCGCCCTGTTTCGAGCACAATTCCAACGAAAACGATTACAATGACATACGAACATACGCCGACCGCTGGGGATGTGGACTATCCATACCCATAAGCAGATACACAGGCACGCATACAGAAGGGATTTTCTATGCAGCGGATTTTGGTAACAGGTGGCGCAGGCTTTATCGGCAGTAACTTCGTCCACCACATGTTGGCTCGGTACGGATACGACATTGTGGTATTCGATTCACTGACGTATGCCGGTCGCCTCGAGAACCTGGCTGCGGCCGTTGGCAACCCCAAATATCAATTCGTCCAGGGTGATATCTGCGATATGGATGCGGTGCGTCAAGCAGTCAAAGCACACAACATCGATACCATCATCAACTTTGCTGCCGAAACGCATGTCGATCGATCGATTATGCAACCCGATGCAGTCATCAAAACAAACATCAACGGCACATGGACGCTCCTCGAAGTCGCACGCGAATTCGGGCTGCCACGCTTTCACCAGATAAGCACTGATGAAGTATATGGCCAAATCCCTGAACCACAGCGTTCGAGCGAAGGCGACCCATTTGAGCCACGCAGCCCGTATTCAGCCAGCAAGGCTGGCGCAGAACATATTGTCTATGCCTATCACACTACTTACGGGATGAACACAACCATTTCACGTGGGTCCAACAACATCGGACCATTCCATTACCCCGAAAAAGCCGTGCCGTTGTTCACCACAAACGCTATGGACAACATCGCCATCCCAATCTATGGGGACGGCCTGCAGATGCGTGATTATCAGTACGTCACTGACCATTGCGAAGGCATTGATGTGGTCCTGCACAAAGGCGTCGCCGGAGAAGCCTACAACGTTGGGACGAGTGTCGAGACACGCAACATCGATATGGCCCACAAAATCCTCGACATCCTCGGCAAACCGTACAGTTTGATTGAGTTTGTCAAAGACCGTGCAGGCCATGATCGCCGCTATGCCCTCAATACCGACAAACTCCGGGCATTGGGCTGGACCAGCCGCCATACCTTCGACCAGGCACTCGAAAAAACCGTCCGCTGGTATATCGACAATCCGTCGTGGTGGCGCCCCATCAAAAACGGCGAATACCGTGATTACTATTACAAGCAATATGCCGAGCGCCAGAGCAAATAACACTGCTCTCAGACGACATGGGCGCATGCCCATGTCGTTTTTTTGTGCAAACACCCCAACCATAGCAAAAGGATCCCTCGATGGCCGATACAAAGCCCGCAGTCACCACCGAAGGTCCGCATTCGTTTATTGCTGACACAGTCGATACCCTCGAACACACCGTTGCGCGGGTAATTGGTGATCACATCAATGCACGTGATATCATCACCCGTGGTGGAGCATGGATCAACCACGAACGTGTGCGTATCGGTACGGCGATGGTTCTACCGGGGATGTTTATCGCCGTTCACACCCCACCTGCCCACGCACGCCCGTGCCAATTGCCCGCAGATGCAGTCATTTATGTGGATCGTTGGCTCATTGCCATCAATAAACCCGCTGGTACGTACGTGGACGCGACCCCTTGGGACGCAGAAAATCATCTGCGCAACGCGCTCGTCAACCACTGGTATGCACTGCACGGTGAACTCTTGCACCTACACCCCGCCCATCGCCTCGACCGTGATACGACTGGCGTGTTACTGTTTTCGCGGCACCGACACGCCAACAGTGCGCTCCAGCGGGTATTTGTGCAACAACGCGCCCACAAAACATATATCTGTCAGCTCACCGGTTGGCCAACATGGGACGATTGGTCCATTCAAACCGGGCATGGACGCAGTGAACGCGGCAGATTCCGTGTCTATCATGCCAACGAAGTGGGCAACCCATTACCGGGGGGCAATGTCGTCAAATCGATGGACACACGATTCCGTGTTCTCATGCGTAACTCCGATGGCACGAGTATTGCGCTGGCGTGGCCCCGCACGGGACGGACGCATCAAATCCGACTCCATGCGCATGCGCTCGGACATCCACTTGTCGGTGACACCAGCTACGGAGCGGGGCTGTTAGGGACCGACGCACACCACCTGCACGCATGGCAACTCAATCTCTCCCATCCCATCCACGAAGAAGCGTTGGTACTCAGCGCGCCGCTCCCTCAGTGGTGCACGGTCGATTTGGCAGTGCTGAACGCATCTGCTACTATAATGCCAGAGTAATTTATAACAGGGCGTGCAAACGCCCTTTTTTGATGCACATATGATCTGGACCATCTCGGATTTACACCTTTCGGGGGTCAATCCAAAACCAATGGATATTTTTGGGAGCCGTTGGCGCAATCACCCTGAGCGGATTGCCGCTGCATGGCGGCGCGCCGTCAAACCGACCGATAGCGTCTGCATTGCAGGCGACATTTCGTGGGCGATGCACATCGACGATGCACTCGTTGATCTCGGCTGGATTGACGCACTCCCAGGCCACAAATACTGCATCAAAGGCAATCACGATTACTGGTGGGATCGTGCCGGCCCGATACGGTCACGCATGCCGGCATCGATAACACTTATTGAGGGCGATGCAATCGATGCTGGCGATGTGGTGGTGTGTGGGTCCCGTGGCTGGAGCGCGCCGGGCATGCCGGGGTTCGACCCGGTCACCGACCAACGCATCTACGCACGCGAGGTCTTACGGCTCGAACGATCCCTCCAAGCGGCCAAGAACATCGCCGGCACACGACCCATTGTCGCGATGCTCCACTTCCCACCATTTATCGACAAAAAACCCACCGAATTTGTACGTTTATTCGAGCAATATCACATTACCACTTGCCTGTATGGTCATCTGCATCGCAACGAAGATTGGAACAACGCAACCCAAGCAGAGGTGAATGGTACGACCTACCAATTAACTGCCTGTGATTATCTTGATTTCACACCGGTAGCGGTACGTGGACTCCCATTTTGAGCATTGCAATCACGCGTATGCGCACAACGACGAACAGTCACGTACCTGCTGTGCTATAATAACCATATCAAATTGTAATCTAAAAGATGTGACAGGGGTGCAGGATGGATGTCGGAGCAGTACAGAATCGTAACATCACAGACGAGATGCGTACGGCGTATTTAGACTACGCCATGAGCGTGATTGTGTCACGTGCATTGCCCGACACCCGCGACGGGCTCAAACCCGTGCAAACGCGCATTTTGTTTGGTATGTGGGACATGGGCATGCGCGCAAACACCCCCTACAAAAAATGCGCCCGTATCGTCGGTGATGTGCTCGGTAAAATGCATCCCCATGGTGACTCATCGGTATACGATGCACTCGCACGACTCGCACAACCATGGAACATGCGCTACCCACTAGTCGACGGCCAAGGCAACTTCGGCAGCATCGACGGTGACCCACCGGCAGCCATGCGGTACACCGAAGCGCGCTTGTCAGCCATCGCCGAAGAGATGTTGTTTGACATCGAGAAAAACACCGTTGAATTCCGCGACAACTTCGATGGCACATTCCGCGAACCAACGGTCCTCCCTGCACGGCTCCCGAATTTGCTCCTCAATGGCGCAAACGGTATCGCAGTCGGCATGGCGACCAACATCCCACCTCATAACTTGGGCGAAATCTGCCGCGCAATTGTCTATCTCATTGATCACGAAGACTGCAGCGTCGAAGACCTCATCAAATTCGTTCCCGGACCTGACTTCCCCACGGGCGGCCTTATTCTGGGCAACGAAGGAGTCAACGCTGCGTACGCGACGGGCCGTGGCCAAGTCACCATCCGCGCCAAGGCACACGTCGAAGAAGGCGCACGCAACAGTCACCAAATCATCGTGACCGAGTTACCCTTCCAAGTCAACAAAGCACGACTCCAAGAGCGCATCGCAGAGCTTGTGCGCGAAAAGAAAATCGAAGGTATCCGCGACATCCGTGACGAATCAGACCGCAACGGCATGCGAGTCGTCATCATGCTCAAGCAAGATGCGCAACCGCGCAAAGTCCTCAATGCGCTCTACAAGCATACCCAAATGCAAACATCGTTTGGCATCAATATGCTGTCACTCATCGAAGAAGGTCGGCAACCACGCTTACTTACCCTCAAGCGCATGCTCCAAGAGTATGTCGATCACCGTCGTATCGTTATCCGACGTCGGACCGAATACGATCTCGACAAAGCGCGTGCTCGAGCACACATTTTGGAAGGTCTCAAACGCGCAATCGACATCCTCGACGAGGTGATTCGGACGATTCGTGAGTCACGTTCCCGTGAGTCGGCACGAACCAACTTGATGCGCGATTATAGCTTCTCAGAGGCTCAAGCCAATGCCATCCTCGACATGCAACTCGGCCGGTTAGCTGCATTGGAGCGCAAACGCATCGAAGACGAGCTCGACGAGTTGGTCAAAACCATACGCGACCTCGAAGAAATCTTGGCAAATGCGGCGAAGTTGAATAGCCTCATCAAGGCAGACCTCAAGTACCTCGAAGAAAAATACGGCGACGCGCG
>CAIZHO010000483.1 GCA_903932805.1 uncultured Roseiflexaceae bacterium
GCCTGCTAACAGAGTTGTGCCCGCAGGGCCAACGAGACAACCAACCCAGCAGAACGCGCGCCGTATTTTCGGCGCGCGGTTGCTTTTTTTCGCATGCTGACGGAACAAATGTGCTAGGCGCCGCCGCGGATGACGGGATTATGGAGCGTCCCAATGCCGTCGATGGAGATACTCACCGAGTCCCCGGACTCGAGGGTGAAGTCGTCGGCAGGCACGATCCCGGTGCCGGTGAGCAGCAAAACCCCCTCGGGGAAGAGGTTATCACGCCCGAGATAGTCAATCAGTTCGGCAAACGAGCGGACGATCTTGGATGTGTTGACGGTGCCTGCGAAGGCGACGGCACCATTACGTTGGATTTCGATGGCGATGGTGAGGTTTTTGGGGTCGGCCACGTGCTCTGCCAGGGCAATCATCGGCCCAACGGCGCAGCAACGGCCATACATTTTGGCCTGCGGGAGGTAGAGGGGGTTTTCGCCCTCGATGTCACGCGAAGACATATCGTTGCCGACGGTGTATCCGATGAGTTCTTTGGCGGGGTTGATGACCAGGGCCAGTTCGGGCTCGGGGACGTTCCAACTGGCATCGTGGCGGATGGCGACCGGCTCCATCGGACCGACGACGCGGCTCGGGGTCGCTTTGAAGAAGACTTCGGGGCGGGCGGCTCGATAGACGCGGTCGTAAATGCCGCTGTTGGCAGATTCTTCTTCGCGGGCGACGCGTGAGCGCTCGTAGGTGACGCCCGCGGCCCAGATTTCTTGGTCATCGGTGGGGCGGAGCAGCGTGACGCTACTGAGTGGTGCAGTAGGCTGTGTGCCGTGCAGGGCTTTTTTGAGGGCCGATCCTGCGTCTGTGCGGCCAATGGTCCACCGCAAGAACGCCGTGATGCTGGGGAATCGAGCGGTGATGTCGTAGACCTGCTGGTTGTCGACAAAGCCGATGCGGATGCTGTTCTTGTCGATGGTATAGCGGCAAATGTACATGGGTGCTCCTTAGTTGATTGTCGGGATGCGGATGATGGCAGGATCCGTGAAGATGTCGTGTTCGTCGGTGCTCCGGGTAGAAAACTCAGAGACGATGCACCCCGTTGGCCCGGCTTGGAACCAGTGCTTGATGTTGGGTTGCAGGGTGTACTGGTCGCCGGGCTGCAGGATGACCTCGTGCCACACGGTCAAAAACGGTCGTCGTGCAGCTGGGGGTGTAGCCTGCGGGTTAGCGGTCGGCGCACCCTCGACATACAAAAAGAGGGTACCTTGCCGACAGCGAAAGGTCTCTTCTTTGCCGGGATCATCGCCGACAGGGGGGTGGCGATGCTCGGGGAACAGCTGATGGGCAAAGAGGACGAGCTCTTTGGCACAGCAGCGATCGGTATTGATGTAGGTGATGAGTTGCAGCCCGGTTGTCATGATATCGCCGAGGCCGCAGTCAGCGATTTCGATGCTGGCCTGTTCGGCGGGCGTCAGTACAATCCCGGCCGATGCGAGGGCAGAAGCGGTGCGGAGACGTAGGGTATGGACAGCAGACGATGTCAGTGGCGGCATAGTATCCCTCGGTTAGAAGCGCAACGAAAAGAGTGAGATGTCGTGGTTCGTGCGGCCGTGCATGGCGAGGTCGGCAAGCACCTCACCAATGACCGGGGTGAACTTGAAGCCATGGCCAGAGCAGGGAGACGCAATGACGACCTGTGGGTATACGGGATGTTTGGCGATGACAAAATGCTCGTCGGGAGTCAACGTGTACATGCAGGTAGCATAGTCACGCATCGGCCCGATGAGCGCCGGCACCCGCTCGCGTACCAAGTCTTGGAGCGAGGCGACATCATGCTCACTGAGTGCTCGATTGATGGTGTCAGGCGCGCACTGCTGGCCGACGGTATGGATGGCGACCTTGATGCCGGGTGTGCCGGGCTGTTTGGGGAAGCCATAAAACGACACCCCTTCGCCGCAGTCCCAAATATAGACGGGGAAATTTGGCTCGTGGAAAGGGGCTTCACCGCCGATAGGATCAAACCAGAGGAGCACACGGCGTTCGACGCGGAGTGGGAGTCCCAGGTCGCGCATCAGCTCAGGAGCCCAGGCACCGGGGGACAGGATGAGGTGATCGGCAGTGTATGTGCGCTGGTCGGTGGTCACGGTGACGCCGCTCTCGGTGGCCTGCCATGCAAGTACCACCTCGGTATACCGAAGGGTGGCGCTGTGTTGGGCGGCGAGGCGCAGGTGTGTGCGCACCGCGGCCTCGGGCACGACATACCCAGCGTTGCGCTCGTATACCCCGACGATGTCGTCGCTCGGAGTGAATGCAGGGTAGCGACGGCGTATCTCGGCCGCGGTGAGGTATTCGTGTGGGAGGTCATGGGCACGGACGCTCGCGAGGGTGCCGCTAATCACATCGCTATCGGGTAGACCGAGGTTGAGGCCGCCGGTGAGGTGCAAAAGATCCTCGTCTGCTTGGCGTGCGAGGTCATCCCAATGCGAGAAAGCTCGCTTGAGTAATGGCACATACGATGGGTGTTCGAAGTATGCTTGGCGGATGATGCGTGAGTGACCGTGACTCGATCCGTTGCGATGTGCGGGGGAGAAGCGTTCGATGCCGAGGACTTTTTCGCCGCGGGCTGCGAGGTGGTAGGCAGCGGCGCTCCCCATGCCACCGAGTCCGACGATGATGGTGTGGTAGTGCATTGCGCGTCCTTGCTTAGCGGGCGGTATGGGCACGGTGACAGCGCGGGCAGACACCGAAGAGCTCGAGGAGATGGTCGACGATGTGGTAACCGGTTTGGCCCTCAAGCGTGCGAATCATCGAATCAAGCCCACACTCGGCGAATTCGGCAATGTCGCCACAGGTCGTACAGACGACGCGGTGGGCATGGTTTTGGCTACTGAGGATGTACCGATGACAATCGTCAATCCCGTGGATGCGCTGCATCACACCGATGTCGGTGAACAATTTGAGAGTGCGGAACAAACTTGCATCGCCGAGGGGGTGCCCCTGTTCGCGCAATGTCACGTCGAGTTGGGCTGCGCTGAATGACCCTTGATACGTGCACGCTGCGGTGATTATTGCGGTACGTGGGGCAGTGAGTTTGTACCCTGCCGTGCTCAGACGTTGGCGCGCCGTACTGACCCGTTGTGCACGCTCAGTAGTGGTTGTGCTCATACCCGCTCCTGGGTCAACCAGCTCCGGAGAACTGGCATCGTCAAATCAAATCCTGCACGGTGCATGTTGTGATCGGTGCCATCGATTTGGCGATAGTGACCCCCATGCAACGGGAGTACCGCGGCGAGTGCCGATTGATGCTCTGCGCTAATTACGGTGCTCTCGGCACTTGCCACAAGGCAGAGCGTCGGGGTCGCAATTGCGGCGAGTTCGTCGACGAGTTGCCAGCTGCCACTATGAAGGAACAGACCTTCGACTGCTTCGCGCCGGCATTGTTGGAGCGCTTCGGCTTTCCATTGGATATCGCAACGATGCCATTGTTTGTTCCGCGCGCTGAGCCACGGAGTGGTTTGATGGATTGCCTGCCCGATCCCCTCACTGAAGCGCTCAACGACTTGTGCACCCCAACCAGCATCGAGTGCAACCAATGGATCGATCAGGATGCGTTGTTGCGGTTGCATCGCTGCGGTGGCGCTGATACAGACCGCTCCGCCCCACGAATGACCAATCAGCGTGTGCGGCTGAATCCCCAGGGCAGTGCACGCGGCGCCGATATGTGCTGCGACCGATGCGATGTCGTGGGTGGCGAGGCTACTGCTTTCACCGTGGCCCGGCATATCGAACGCGGTGACACTGTAGCCACAGTTTGCGAGGACGGGGGCGACACGCCACCAGCTCCGGGCGCTACTGGTGATGCCGTGCAAAAGGACGATGTGGCGTGACGATTCGCCCCAGCGCAGAAAACTCACGTTGCGATTATTGACGATGACCTGTCCACGTGTGGGCGACATCCCGGCGTCACAACTAACCATATGGTGTTCCTCATGGTCCTTCGTTGGATGATTATGCGAAGGCCTGTCGGACAATCTCGTGTAACACAGCAATCCCTTGCCAACGGTCGCCTGGGCGATCGTACACGAGGGTGGTTGGCCCTGCAAACCCCGTCGCCCGTGCGGCAGCAAGACACTGTTGAACTTGGGCGGGGAGGATGGCACCAGCGTCGTCGTACGAGGCTTTGACATGGATCGATGCCGCTTGTGCAACGACCTGTGCAAAGTCACTGACGCGGGTTTCGGATGGGAAGTTACCGATATCGGCGCATCCACCGTGCCCCAATGCGGTGTGAATCGCTATCCAGTTGGCGGGTGTCGCGCCGAGCGTTTTGAAGTTTTCGCTCAAGACCGTCACCCCGCGGGCGCTGGCATGGGACTCGAGGCGGAGCAGTGCGGTGATGGAACGCCGCAACGCGGCGCTGTCGTCGGCCGAGGCTTCACCGGCGATGACCCGTACATGGCTTGCACCGAGGGCTGCGGCAATATCGATCCACTGCGCAACCTGCGTGATGTCTTGTTCACGCAGGGTATCGTCGGCTTGACTGATGTCGTATGCATCAATCAGGATGCTGAAGATCTCGATTTCGGCAGCGGCGGCTGCGGTGCGCAGTGCTGCAATAGCAGTTGCTGAGGTGTCTGTGAAGTGGAAGTGACAGAGTTCGAGCGTTGCAATCCCTGCTGCTTTGGCGCGGGCAGGGACGTCGACGAGTGCCAGCGTCCCATCGGTCAGGTACGGATGAATGCTCCAACTCGTCAGTGCGATGCGTTGCATATTAGATGATTTCTAAGTAGTCACGATCCGGCAGGGCAGGGAACGGTGCGGTTGGCAGCGTTTGATACCAGTAGGCCACCGAGGCGATATCGTCTTGGAGCGGCAAATACCGGCCATCGCTACGCCAACCCAATGCTTGAATGGTGACACGGAGATCCTGTTGGAAGCGGATGGGATCCATGACATGCCAACGATACATCCCGAAGCGTGTCTGTGATTGATATGTACCATCGGGGCGGAGCACTTGTGACAGGCCTGCATAGGGAGTGGTGAATTCTCGGTAGCCGCCATTTGTTGGACCGAGATCGAAGTTGTACGAGCCACAAAAGTAGTCTTCGGTGCCGGTGCCACAGATAGTTGGGTACTGCGTGTCGCCGTCCATAAAAAACTTGATTTCGCCTTCTCCCCACCAGCCAGAGTTGTTGACGCCCCAGGCCATGTAGGTACCGACGTAGTGTCCTTGGCCGCGGACACCCTCGAGGATGGTGTAGTCCGTGGCATAGGGGAGCGGATTGGTACGGCGGAACTGGGCGTGGAAGTAGGCACAGTTTTCGGGGACCTCGGTCAATGTGTAGTTGATCTGGTAATACAGCGTGGTTTCTTTTTCTGAGATATTGGTAACGGTGATGCGACAGCGCCGGCGAAACGGCATTTCCCAGTAGCAGTTGAATGCACTGCCGGGATTCACGCAGACTGCCAACGAGCTGAGTTGGGCGTATTTGCCCCAGCCGCTCGCAAAGAAATCCCCCAACGGTGCTTCGACCGAGGGGTTGGTTTGGTCGTCCCAATAGATGCGAATGATTTGCAGGCGGAAGTTGCCGGTCGGTGTAAGCCAGATTTGTTGGATTGCACCCATGCCGTCGATGTTTGCGATTTCGCGCGTTTCACCGGAGGCAATGCGGATTGATGGTGATATCTTCCACCCTTGTCCGAGGCCACGTGCATGTACCAGACCGGTCCCCTCGGTGGCCATCCCACCGCGACCTTTGGCACCATCGTAGTTCTCGGGACTGATGGATCGACTCTGCGCGTCAGACAGACGCGACAAGTTCCCCATGTGTAAGCCTAAGCCATTAAACCCAGCCATGCAGTTCCTCCTTGAACATTCATGTCAGACGGGAGAATGAGAATATCTTAGCACGAAGTCCCCCGCACGGCAGAGTCTCGATGGGCCTGTGGTACATGAATCGCATGCGTGCTGGAGGCCAACACAACGCGTCCAGACGCACTGCAGGGAGTACATGGAATCAATCGTCTTTGTCTCTGTTGTGCTTTTTGGTGGGTTCTGGCTTTTTGGTTCGTTCTGGTTTTTTGGTTGGTTGCGGCTTCTCGGTCGGCTCGGGCTTTTTCGTGGATTCGGGTTTCTCTGTCGGTTCAATCCGACGGGTTGGTTCTGTACGCACAGTTGCCGAAGGCGCAATGGTAGGTTCACGATGTGAAGTGGCAGCGGGGACAGCGGTGGGCTCGGGCATGTCGGTGGGCTCGGGCATGTCGGTGGGTTCCGGTTTTTGGGTTGGGTCGGTGCGGCGAGTCGGTCGGGGGACGCGAGTACCATCACGCGATCGGGTTGCTTCAGGCCGTTCAGTTGCCTCAGGCCGTTCAGTTGCCTCAGGCCGTTCTGTTGCTTCAGGCCGTGGGGTTGCCTCAGGCCGTCGGGTTGCCTCGGGCCGTTCGGTTGCCTCGGGGCGTTCGGTTGCCTCGGGCCGCGGGGTGTTATTCCACCATCGCGTCGGGCGTGGGGTTCGACTCGGTTGGGTGTCAGGTTGCGGTGTACTGGTAGGAGGCGGATCTTCCTCGTCGTCGTCGCGCTCAGTCGTTTGAGTCGATTTGGCGGTAGCGGTGACGAACCCAGTCGGGGTGCGCGTCGGTGATGATTTGTCGACAGCTTGCGTTGTGGCAGTGTGTGTCGGTTCACTTGTTTGGGCTTTTTGGACGTCTTCGTCTGTGTCATTGTCTGAAGCAGGAGTTGGGGTACTCGTTGGTTCGGGTGCGTCTGTACCCTCGTCGCGTGTGGGTCGCGGTGTGCGCGATAAACGCGGAGTCGCAGTCGCTTGCGGTACATCGGTGGGGATGATAACCGGTGGTGGTTGGTCCTGTTCGACTTCGGCTGGTTCCATTTCGTCGAGGATAGGGGCTTGGGTTTCGTCGTCGGACGGTACGGTGACGTCTTGCTGGCGCGGTATGCTCCCGTCGTTCCGATCGACGGAGGTCGAGACACCGACGGGTTGCGCATTTGTGGTCGCAACGGACACTGATTCGCCGGTTGCATCGACTACTACTGCCGCTTTGGTTCCTGCATCGAGGTGGACATTGCTGACATTGAGTTCGACCCGTTTATCGTTGCGTGTCGATGCAACGATGAAATCTGGATCAGTATCGGTTGCACTCGCAATCGCGACGATGCCTGTTTGTTGGTCGAGTCGAATATCGCTCGCTACCGTTTCGTCGAGGGCTAAATTGCGCACGCCGACCACGTTCCCTGCACCAAACGCGGTGATGTTGACGGGTACGGTAGCTGCGCCGGTGACACGGATCGAACCCTGACTGTTCGCCGGCAGCGACAAAATAGGCATCCCCTGTGCCGACCACTGGTCCGTCGCACCACGCAGAAAGGTAACCTGTGCCTGAGGGATTTCGTTGTAGACCGTGCCTCGAATAACCCCGACACGACGGCCTTGGCTGTCGATAAAGTAGGCGGAGTACTTATTGGTCGAACCACGCAGTGCGGTTTTGGTCGCAGAAAAAAGAACGGTGGTGAGGCGGTTGACACTCCTGACAAGGGGGTTCTGCTCACAAAAGGGACAGTCTTGTTGTTCGAGGCGCGGTGCGGTCGCTGTCAGATCCATGGTCTGCGATACTGCATCGCCCGCGTAGCGAACAATAGAACCGTCGGGATGGGTTGATACATAGCTCCATGTGTTGGCAGCAGTATCGACGACAATTTCTGGTGTCGTCTGCGGAGTATTGTTGTCATAGATTTGAATGGCGACGGTGTGGTCGTCGATTGTACGTATGGCAATAGGCGTGACGGTGTGACCACCGGTGTAGCCAGGTTCGTAAAGGCCAATGGTGTAGAGGGCGTTCACGTCGGCATCCAGTGTCAAGCCATCTTGGAGGCGGGCAAGCACCGTGCGCGGATCGGTGACGACGCGAAAGGCACGGGTCGGGTAGGTAGCCTGCGTGGCCCACCAATAGGCGATTTCACGCTGCAAGGCCGTGTTGTTTTCAAACACGAGTGCATCGGTGGTCTCTGCCCCGAACGTTTTGGCCTGCAGGATCCCGTAATAGAAATACTGGCTGAGTACTGCCATGCCCTCGCAGTGGCCGTTAGCCATCGCCAGGTTCATTTCTTCCATCCAGATGCGTGCGGTCGGTGTCAACACACAACCAGCCGCGGTACTCGCACAGACCACAGTGCCGAACATGCGTTGCATGTCGGCTGCTTCGAGGTTGGTGACGGGTGCTGCGCCATAGTTGGCAAAGGCGAACCCATCGCGTTCGGGTCGAAAGCCGCTGTCTGCTGCGCGTACTGGCTGGGTAGCTCCGATCGGACCCCAGCTGGGCATCACACATCCGACGAGGAGGAAGCATGCCAACAGTATTGTTATTCTGTTGTGCACTCGCTTCATGGTTGCTCCTTGCGATGGGTTGTACGAACGCCACGGTATGCACAAACACTACTCAGACGTATCTGATGCGCTATTGGTTCCTTGCATTGTGCGTGACGCTCAACCTGCTGTCAACAGGCGCCGTGCGTCCGCTCTGGATGTTCTCATGTTCTCCTGCTATACTCTTCGTGACCCCCTCCCCGGGGGGTGGCATGGAGGGTGAGATGGCGCACGACAAAGCACCCATCGTCAAACGTTTGCGCACCATCGAAGGGCATGTGCGTGGAGTCGAGCGAATGGTCGACGAAGATGCGTATTGTATTGACATATTGATGCAAATCGATGCGGTACAAAAGGCGCTCGATCATGTCAGTCGCCTCGTGCTCGATGGGCATTTGCATGGGTGTGTGACAACGGCGATTCGGAGTGACGATGCCGCCGAGCGCGAACGCGTCATCGGCGAATTGATGCATGTAATGCACGAACGGAGGAAGTGATGACAGAACTCACATTGTATTTGGCTGGGGTGTCGTGTGGCGGTTGTGCACAGCGGGTCAATGCTGCCCTTGCGCAGGTGCCTGGGGTCGTCAAAAGCGAAGTCAACGACGATCGGACGCGTGTGGTTGTCCGTGGCGAAGCACTCGAGCGTGCGCCATTAGTGGCTGCTATTGTCTCTGCGGGCTATCAGGTGGTTGATTCGGCAGCAATTCCGCTGACGGGTGTCTAGTTTCGCCTCGGGGCGGGGGAGTGTCGATGAGCAATCCAGAATCACAAATGGATCTTGCGGTCACCGGGATGACCTGTGCGAGTTGTGTGTTGCGCGTCGAAAAGACACTCCGCAAGATCGATGGTGTCACCGATGTGGTGGTCACGTTGGCAGACGAGCATGCGTCTTTTCGTGCCCCGCGGTCGAGCGTCGGGGCAGCAGTGGCTGCGATCGAACGTGCCGGATATGGCGTCATTCAAGATACCATTGAGCTCCCCGTGACCGGCATGACCTGTGCGAGCTGTAGTGCACGGGTCGAAAAAGCCTTGGCAAAAGTACCTGGTGTGCTCAGCGCACAGGTCAATTTGGCCGACGAACATGCGGTGGTGAGTGCAATCAGCACCATGGTGACGCGCGCCACTCTCGTAGCCGCGATCCAGCAGGCTGGCTATGGAGTGATTGATACGGCGGACCAGGGTGATGCCCACGATGCAGAAGCACAGGCGCGGGCCCAGGAGCTTGCCGTGCGCTGGCGCCGCTTATGGGTGGCGATCGTTGCAACAGTCCCGTTGTTTGTGCTGTCGATGTCCAAAGACTTTGGGCTTATTGCACCATTGCCCATCGGCAGTGCCGGGGCGATGGTGGCCGAATACGGCATTGCCCACATGCATATGGTGCCGGCCAACCAAGACGCCTGGAACTGGCTCTTTTTGGTGCTCGCCATCCCGGTACAGAGTTACGCTGCGGTGGACTTTTATCGGCATGCGTGGGGTGCATTGCGGGCACGCACTGCGAATATGGATTCGCTGATTGTGTTGGGTTCGAGTGCGGCGTTCTGGTATAGCACGGTATTGATGGTGGCTGGTGGGGTTGGGCATGTCTACTACGAGACTGCGGCGATGATTATCACCCTCATTCTCGTCGGCAAACTGCTCGAAAGCCGGGCCCGCAGTCAGGCCAGTACCGCGGTGCGTACGCTCATCGGTTTGCAACCCAAAACGACGCGGATCTTGCGGGTCGGCGAAGCCGTCGAAGTGCCCACGGCGAGCATCCGGCGCGGCGACATTATCGTTGTCGCACCAAGCGAACGGATTGCAGTCGATGGCACGATTACGCTGGGGAGCACCACGATCGACGAAAGTATGCTCACCGGTGAAAGCATGCCCGTTACCAAAACGGTCGGACAGCGGGTGATCGGGGCGTCGGTAAACCTGACCGGTCAAATCCAGGTCCGTGCCGATGCTGTTGGGAGCGATAGCGTGCTCGCGCAGATGGTGCGGTTGGTGCGCAACGCACAAGGCAGCCGGGCACCGGTCCAGAACCTCGTCGACGCCATCGCGGCAGTGTTTGTGCCGGTCATCATTGGCATCGCTGTCGTCACCTTTGTGGGGTGGTGGCTGGCCGGCGCTGGATTGACCCAAGCGTTGATGTACGCAGTTGCTGTCCTCGTGATTGCCTGCCCCTGTGCGCTCGGGCTCGCGACGCCGACGGCCATCATGGTCGCCAGTGGTGTCGGTGCCCGGCGTGGCATTCTGGTCAAAGGGGCCGCAGCCCTCGAGCGATTATCTCAGGTGACCATCATGGCATTCGACAAAACCGGGACGTTGACCGTCGGAGCGCCACAGGTCGTGAGCGTCTTGCCGGTTGATCAGCGTGCATTGGTGTTGACCGTGGGTGGGGCGATCGCCCAAGGGAGCACACACCCCTTGTCACAGGCCATGGTCGCAGCAGCCCGTACAGAAGGATTGACGCTGCCACGTGCCACGGATCGCATCGATCAGGCAGGCCTCGGCGCGCACGGGCTGGTCGACGGCGCGAACGTCATCATCGGCAATCGGGCCGCCATGGATGCAGCGCAGATAGACAGTACTGATTGGGACCCGATACTCGCAGAGTTGGCACAGAGTGGTCAAAGTATCGTGCTGGTTGCACGCGCTGGGCATATCATTGGCGTCGTCGGTTTGCGTGATGCCGCGCGTCCCGAAGCGGCAGCGGTGGTCGCAGCGTTGCGGCGCCAGAACATCCGGAGCGTCATGATTTCGGGTGACTCGGTCGTGACCGCACAGCATGTGGCAGCAACATTGGGCATCGAGCAGGTCTTTGCAGAGGTCATGCCCGCCCAAAAAGTCGACACCGTTGTGACGTTGCAGCGTGACGGGGTGGTCGCCATGGTCGGGGATGGCATCAACGATGCTCCTGCCCTCGCACGCGCAGATGTGGGTATCGCGATGGGGAGCGGCACGGATGTCGCCATCGACACTGCCGATGTCATCCTGATGCGCTCTGATCTGCACGTTCTGATGACCGCATTGGCACTGGGGCGGCGCACCATGCAGACCATCAAGTGGAATCTGTTTTGGGCGTTTGGCTATAACGTCATCGGCATCCCCATAGCAGCGGGTTTGTTGTATCCCTGGTGGGGGATCCAACTCAGTCCGATTGTCGCTGCGGCCGCAATGGCCTGTAGCTCGGTCTTTGTGGTGACGAATTCGCTCCGGATTGCACGAGCGCGAGAGCTACAGGAATGAATGTCGCCAAGCTCCATCCCGGTGAGGTCGATATCAACGCTGCGCTGGTTCAGCAGTTGCTCCACCAGCAAGCGCCAGCCTGGGCTTACCAATCACTCACGCTGGTCGACAGTGCCGGTACTGACCATGTACTTTATATGCTTGGTGCCGATACGGTCGTACGTTTGCCACGAATCGGCTGGGCCGATGAACAGGCTGCGCGTGAATCGGCGTGGTTACCCATCATTGCACCGTTTCTGCCTGTGGCAGTACCGCAGCCGGTGTTTCTTGGTACACCGACCAATGCATACCCATGGCACTGGTCTATTTATCGGTGGTTACCCGGCGACGACGCGCTCGCGTCACCGCCCACGGACGAACGGGAAGCAGCACACACGGTGGCTTCTATAGTGGCGGGTATGCGCCGCGTGCCCCCCACGGGCGGGATGCACCGCGGCAGCCGCGGTGGAACGCTACAGTCACGGCACGACGATACCTGTGCTGCACTCGCTGCGCTCACGTCGTTGGGACTGATAGACACGAGTCATGCTGCGTCGCTGTGGCAGCGCTGGGTCGCAGAACCGGTCACCAACGACGCAGCGGTGTGGCTCCACACCGATATCCACAGCGGGAATCTGCTGGTCGTTGACGGCAACATCAGCGCCCTGATTGATTTTGGTGGCCTGACCCTGGGCGATCCTGCGGTCGATTTGACCGTTGCCTGGTCGATGCTTTCTGAGCCGGCACGCACGGTATTTGCCGAGCAGCTGGCTGTCGATCCTGCGCAATGGCGGCGAGGTCAAGCCTGGGCGTTGTCGATTGCCCTCATCCAATTGCCGTATTACCACACCAACAACCCGGTCCTCGCGGCGACTGCCCTGCGGACTATCAATGCTATTTTTGCTGCCACTGAAAGGGGTGAATCATGACGCGTCGCATTTTCGTTTGGATGCTGTGTATTGCCTGTGTGAGTACGATTGCTGCATGCGGCAGCACCGAGGCGGTCGCGCCGACGCCGCATGAGAACATGAGTGACCACATGCTCCACCCCACGATGAACCCGGCAGATTTGGCACTGCCGTATGATGTCCGCTTCATCGACGGTATGATGATGCATCACCTCGCTGCCATCGACATGGCCAACGCCGCCCTGCAAAGTGCCACAGACCCCAAAATCAAAGAACTGGCCCAAGCAATCATCAAAGCACAATCTGCGGAAGTGACCCAGCTCCGCGATTGGCGCGCGGGCTGGTACCCCGACGCACCCATGACCGCAGGCACTGGCGCCGACATGGGGACGATGCAGGTATCTGACGACGAGGCAATCGCCTACGACATCCGTTGGCTCAATGCCATGATTGATCACCACCAAGGCGCACTCACGATGGCCAACGAAGCGCTCGCCAACGCAGAACATGCAGAACTCAAGACGCTCGTCACCGCCATCATCGCGGATCAGACCAGCGAAATCGAACAAATGCAAGCGATGTTGCCCAAGTAACCAACACGGCATCGATGATTTTGTGTGTGTTCGTTATGAAAAAAACGCGCCGCACGGACGAATCGTAACATCCACGGGACCCCGCCCGCTGGCAGCGCCAGTCCATCACCGGGGTGAACGAAAACACCAACGCCCGAGCTCGTCCCAATGTCAAATGACCCTGTGCTGCGTTCGCCCGGCAATGCCTTACCAGCGCCTTCGCACGTACTGTGTGAAGGCGCTGGTGGTGCTATGAGCGCCGACCGGTGAA
>CAIZHO010000484.1 GCA_903932805.1 uncultured Roseiflexaceae bacterium
ATTCGTGAGCGCTATCGGCTGATCCTGCCCGAGGCGACGGAGTGCATCACCTACGGCATCCCGACGCTCAAATACCACAAGCGCATCATGATCCGCTACGCCGGCTACCCCCATCACATCGGCGTGTACCCGGGGGCACTGGTGCTGCTGGAGTTGGCGCCCGAATTGACAGCGTTTGTCTGCGCCAAAGGCACGGTACAGTTCCCCTTGACCGAGCCGTTTGCATACGACGTGGCTGAGCGCTTGTTGTATTGCCGACTCGAGCAGTTTGCACAGACCGGCAAATAAGACAAAAGGACGAAGATGGCACAGATACTCGATGGGAAAACGGCGGCCGCCGTCGCCAAAGCAGCTATCACCGCACGCATCGCTGCCATGGCGGTAGCGCCGACGGTGGTCGTCGTGCAGGTGGCGGGTGATCCGGCCGCCGACCGCTATGTGAAGGCCATTGGGCGCACCTGTAGCGATGTGGGGGCCGGCTATGCGCTCCACCAACTGCCGGCAGATGTCGCACAAGCCACCATCGAGGCCCTGGTGCGGCAGTTGAGTGGTGATGCCGGGGTGCAGGGGATTATCATCCAGATGCCGTTGCCGGCCCATCTCGACAGCGCCGCCGTGATTGCTTGTCTCGACCAACGCAAAGACATCGACGGCGTGCACCCGGTCAATGCGGGTGTGGTCGCCAACGGCGGGAGCGGTCTGGTACCTGCCACGCCAGCCGGTGGCATGGCGATTTTGCGGCACTACGGCATCGAGGTCCGTGGCAAGCAGGCGGTGGTGATCGGCCGCAGTGCCGTGGTCGGTCGCCCGATGGCCTGGCTCTTGCTCAAGGCCGATGCGACGGTGACGATTGCCCATTCACGCACGGCGAACTTGGCCGATGTCGTGCGCGAGGCCGATATTGTGGTGGCGGCCATCGGCAAACCACGCTTCGTCACGCGCGACATGCTCAAGGCAGGCGCGGTGGTGGTCGACTTCGGCATCAATGTGGCAGCCGACGGCACACTCTGCGGCGACGTCGATACCGCCAATGTGCTCGACCATGTCAGCGCCATCACGCCCGTGCCGGGTGGAACGGGGCCGATGACCAACGTGATGCTCATCGAAAACCTCCTGGCAGTGGACCTGCGTCCACTGCCATGGAAAGATTGAATAGGGCGCTTTGAAAAGCGCTCACAGAAAAAGGTCGGGGACGTAAGTCCCCGACCTTTGAATTGGGAATGCGCGGATGATTTTGCGCCGTGACCTTGGACGCAGGTCCAAGGTCATCGCTTGACGTTGAATGCCTTGAGTCCTGGGTAGACCGCTGCGCTGCCCAGTTCTTCTTCGATGCGCAAGAGCTGGTTGTATTTGGCGATGCGGTCGGTACGGGCCGGCGCGCCGGTTTTGATCTGGCCGGCGTTGGTGGCCACTGCCAGGTCGGCGATGGTGGTGTCTTCGGATTCGCCCGAGCGATGCGAGATGACCGCCGTCCAGCCGGCCCGCTGGGCCTTTTGGACTGCTGCCAACGACTCGCTGAGTGAGCCGATTTGGTTCAGCTTGACCAGGATCGAGTTGGCGGCTTGCTCGTTGATGGCGCGATCGAGGCGCTTGACGTTGGTGACCAGCAAGTCGTCGCCGACCAACTGCACGCGGTCGCCGATGCGCTTGTGGAGCAACGACCAACCGGCCCAGTCGTCTTCGTGGAGGCCGTCTTCGAGCGAGATGAGGGGGTACTTGTCGGCAATGTTGGCCCAGTAGTCGACCATTTCTGCGCTGGTCAGGGTGCGGCCTTCACGCTCGAGCACGTACTTGCCGTCGTGGTAGAGCTCGGTGCAGGCGGGGTCCATGGCGATCATGATGTCGCTGCCGGCTTTGTAGCCTGCGCGCTCGATGGCCTCCATGATGACCTGCAAGGCGGCTTCGTTGTTGGGCAGGCTCGGTGCAAAGCCACCCTCGTCGCCGACGGTGGTCGACAAATGACGGTCGTGGAGCACTTTGCTCAGGTTGTGATAGATTTCGGCACCCCAGCGCAGACCCTCGCGGAAGCTGCTGGCGCCGACGGGCATAATCATGAACTCTTGGAAGTCGGTGCTGTTGATGGCGTGCTTGCCGCCGTTCATGATGTTCATCATGGGGACGGGCAAGACGTGCGCATGCGTGCCGCCGATGTAGCGGTACAACGGCTGGCCGTAGGCAGCGGCGGCGGCCTTGGCGACAGCCAACGAGACACCGAGGATGGCATTGGCGCCCAGATTTTTCTTCGAGTCGCTGCCGTCGAGCGCAATCATGGCGCTGTCGATGGCGACCTGATCGGCTGCGTCGAAGCCGATGAGGGCCTTGGCGATTTTGGTGTTGACGTTCTGGACTGCCGTCAGCGTACCCTTGCCCAGGTAGCGCTTTTTGTCGCCGTCACGCAATTCGAGGGCCTCGTGGGCGCCGGTCGATGCGCCGGATGGGACGATGGCACGGCCCAGTGCGCCGCCTTCGAGTCGGACGTCGGCTTCGAGGGTCGGGTTACCGCGCGAGTCCAAGATTTCACGGGCGACAATGGATTTGATAATCGTCGACAAGGTCGTTCTCCTCATATAGCCAATACTGCGTGGGGATGCAGACTACCGCACAAAAAAAGCATGCACCTGGCACGGACGCCACTGTCTGCTTGCGCCCGCGATTATAGCCGACGTTTGGTATTTGGGCAAATATGGTTATCTGAGCAGGGTTTATTGCAATAAACCCTGCTCAATATCCCAAAATCCCGCTCGAAACGGACGAAATCGCACACGCACCGTGCGAAAAATCCTTGGTTTCCCGAAAACGCATCCGTGCTCGTCTACCGTCCCATCCGACTCATTCCTCATTCTCATACACACCGATCTGCGCCACCTCGAGCGCATACGGCCCTGCTTGGCCGCTGATGATGAGTCGCATCGAGCGAATGTTGCTGGGGTCGAGGACATACCCTTGCAGGATGTCGCCGGAGCGCTTGGGCACGAACAGCCGCCACGGCAGCCGGATGTCTTGCCAGGTGTTTGGCTGTGTCGCGAACGTGGCTTCGTAGCCGATTGCGCGGTTGGTATTGCGCACCGAGATGCCGTATGTTTTGCCGTCGCCACGGACACGCAGGGTGAGGCCGTCGTAGCCGTCGAGATTACGGGCGGTGGGCAGGTCGGTTTGTACCGTGGCAAAGCCGCCGTTGTAGTCGAAGCGTACGACGCCGCTGAACAGCGCACTGCCGTTGCCGGTGGGTTGGATGGTGCTGTCGCTGATCCCACCCATCACGGTGTCGGTCCGGCTGTACCATGCGTCGAGCGATGATGGATCAGCGAACGAATAGAGGTCCCATTGACCCGAGTGGGCGTCTTGGCCATCGGTGGCGGGGCGCTGCGCCTGCAAAAAATCTTCGAGTGCGGCGATTCCACTATTGGTAAGGGTGAGTACCAAGAGCATGGAAAAGGAGAGGAGGCCGTTGATCATTTTGTGCTCCATGTGTCTGCAAAAATACTGTACAAGGAGCACGTGAGTGGGTAATGAGTCGCAATTATGCGTGTCTCGTTCTGCACACGATTGAGCGGGG
>CAIZHO010000485.1 GCA_903932805.1 uncultured Roseiflexaceae bacterium
CTCCTAACTGTTACCTACTAACTGTTACCTACTAACTGTTACCTACTAACTGTTACCTACTAACTGTTACCTACTAACTGTTACCTACTAACTACTAACTACTAACTACTAACTGATTACTGATAACTGATAACTAACTAGTTCTCATCTTCCCAATGCGACGTAGCTCGATTCGATGCCGAGTGTTTCTTCTGTACTGAGGGTAAATGCGACAGAGTAATCATAGTCAGGGCTTTTCGCGCCGTGCAAATCAACACCGTTTTCACGCAAGATGATCCGGCTGTTTGCAACCACCACGACACCCAAATCCATGTCATATTGCGCTGCGGTCAACGCCGCCATGAACTTCCCATCGCTATTGGTGGTTGTACGTGCGAGTGCCGCATCGATATTGTCCTCTGTGAGGGTATTGACGTCATACTCTGGCGCAAAGAAGTAGATGGTTGCATCCTCGAGATAGAATGACCGACTGTTCATTGGAAACAATGAAATTCGTCCCTGCACCCATGCAGTAGGGTACAGACGAACTTCGCGCTGCAATGCAACAGCAGGTGCACCATCACAGCCGGGTTTGGGGTTCTGCAACGCATCATCGATAATGCTGTTTGCTTCATCCACCGCAATCGCATAATACATTTGGCCCGGGGAACCCATTTGGTCTGGTCGTCCCATGAACGGAACACCAATCAACTCATTTTTGCTATTGACAAGTGCGCCACCAGAATTGCCGTGACCGATTATTGCGGTACTTTTGATGGCAGCATGAGGCCCATTGATGGTGGCATCTCCCTTGCCGAATTTCACTAACCCAGCAATCTTGCCATCGGTGACGGTCAATGTCGATCCGCCAAACGACGGGTACCCCACCGCCCGTACTGCGTCTTCGATTGCAGGACTCCCAGCTTGGATTGTCATAGCCGGGAGATTGAGACATTCGGTGGGCGATGCCCCGGTTTTGGTGCGCACGATTTGGAGCACTGCCAAATCGGCATCTGCTTTGGTCGCCACCACCTGGGCATAATACTTGAACTCCGGCGGCGACCCATAGCTTGAGGTCATATGTACCTCGAGCATTTTGTCGGGATTGCTGAATTCTTTGGTCTGTGTATCGGCCACACAATGAAAATTGGTCAGGATGATGCCTCGTGGGTCGATGATGGTACCAGAACAGCCGCTAAACTGCAGATATTGATCGTCGAGACTGACCAGCTCCACCACACTCGGGGCAATATCGGTCACCGACGCAAAATCGCCGGTCGCATAGGGGAGTTCACCTTCTGTCGTTGCACACCCTGCCAGCGTTACCAATATGACCAGTGGCAGCAGGAGCCTGGGCACCATGTGATTAGCGGTTTGTCGTGTAGCCATCGAGCACCTCCTCAAACCCATCATTTGCCTGCCACAATGCACTACTCACCTGGGCACTAATCACGTGGTGCCGTGCCGGGGTGCGCACAGGCCAGGTGCGATTGCTCAGCAATGCCCAACAATAGCCACGCACCGGCACAATCGCAACGACCGGCCCCGTAAACCCCGTGTGTGCTGCCGTTGCATCGACCGCCACCCCCATAAACGTATCGCGCGCGACCATCCAGCCCAATCCACACCCCAACTGTCCCGTGGGACTCTGGTTCGTGACCGCCGTCTGCGCCAACGCGCGCGGGATCCCCCATGGTGACGTCCCGGTGAGGGTTGCGAGCCAGCCTTGCCCGAAGCGGATGGCGTCTCCGACTGGCCCAAAGAGCCCCGCATGACCGCTGACCCCACCCAACACGGCGGTGCTCTCGTCGTGGACGGTCCCATGCACCACGCCGCGGATCGGGTCGCGTTCGGTGGGCGGGATATGCGGCCATAGGGTCATGGGCGGGTTGAACTGCGTCTGGAGCATCTGCGCCGGTTCGAGCACCAACGCCCGCAACGCATCGGCCAATACAAGTCCCGTGACCGCGCTGATGACCCGCCCCAACAACAACGAGTTCACGTTGGCATAGGCCACCTGTGTCCCCGGCGGGCAGCTGGGGAGCGTGGCCAATACCGTCTGCCACAACGCATCTGCTCCCTGTTGCGCAACCGTCGACAAACGCACATCAAGGCCCGCGGTATGGGTCAACAGATGCGCAATTGTCACCGCTGTCGCCCGCGTCGGCACATACTGGGCAACGGGTTCATGCAGCGCCATACGTCCCGTGGCAATCAGGCGCAATGCAGCAGTCGCACAGACGATTTTGGTGAGTGACGCCCAGTCATACAGGGTATCGATGGTCACCGCAGGGGTGTGCGCGTCGTACTGGTGAAAGCCAAAGGCGCGCTGTCGCATCGACCCGTCGGGCATGCCCACGGCATGCACTGCCCCGGGGAAGACTCCTTGCGCGACCCCAGCGGTCAACATCGTTGCAATCGCAGCACGAGCCATCATGGCGTCGGCGCACACGCCGGTCGCGCCGTCAACCACCCACCAGCACTGACATTCACCCCGTTTGCCTCACCGGTACCGGTCGGGTTGTTTTTGGGGTGGTACGGCCCCGTTGCGGCATTCCACCAATTGGTGCGTGCGTCCAACCCGACATTACTGACGACAACACGCGGTGGTCCATATACCACTCGGTGCCCCGAAAAGACACTCTGGCGCACGGTCAAGCCAATCCCGGGCACCGATGGACCGGCGCTGACAATACGCAAGGCGGTATCGCCACCATGGAAGGTGGTGCACTGAACCGCTCCCGTCATCGTCCCACCATTCAGCAAGACCACATTGGTCCCGCTCGTCCCAACGAGATTTGCGCCGGTCATGTCGAACTGGAGCTGCGACAGTGCACCCGTCTGGTCGACTGCTATCTGCGATCCACTCCCACCGCTGTTTGGGCCGATCCGGCTCGCCTCGACCAAAATACTCCCGTTTGCCGTGTACGTCGTATCGATCATCGCGCCAAAGGCGACATCGTTGTCCCGAATTGTGCTCTTTTGCAGCGAAAACACCGCATCAGTCAGGCGAATATGACCACGGTTATTTTTGAGTTCACTATCTGCGATGCGCAGTGTCCCGATCTCAACCGACACTAACGTCCCGGCAGCGCCACCGTTGGTGATCACGCTGTCATTGACCGTCATCACCCCGTCTTCGCGCACATACACCCCACCCCAGGGTTGGGCTGTCTCGTTGGCATTGGTCACATACACGGGTTGCCCCTTGGTACCGTTCAAACGCAAGGTCCCATCGACATAGATCGACACACCAGCCGACAGTTTGATGGTTGTGTTCGGCTCGATGATGAGCTGTGAACCCACAGGGATCAATATATCTTTGGTAACTGCGCGCAACCCGCTCCACGACACCGAGCCACTGATAACATCCAGCGGCGGTACGGTAGCGGTCGGTACGACCGTCGGCTCGGCAGTTGGCTCAATAATGACTTGTTCGGTCGCAGCAACCTCAGGAGTTGCCGTTGCTTCAACAAGATACGGATCAGGAGTAGGAGTGGCTTTTGGATCAGGGACGCTAAAATCCGGAGTCGGATATATAGGTTGGTCAGCGGGCAGTGTCGGTTCAATACTCTCGGGTGGTGGGATAACTTCGGTCGGGAATACTTCTTGCGTCGGTTCGACGTATTCCATCGTCGCAGTTGGGACCTCTTCAGCTTCGTCGAGCGGGATTTCGTCTTGGTTGCCTGCGGGGGTCAACAGCAAATAATCGGTACTTATGCGTGGTCGCTTACCGATAGCTGTTGCCGTTGGTGCGGGATTCGCCGATTGTTCGGCTTCATCAGATGCCATGTCACCTTCGCTGGTCGGAACAATCGCGGCGTCACCTTCTCCGTTTGGCAATACCGTCCCTTCGACAGGGGTCGGTTGTGGCGTGCCTGCAGAGGCATCGGGTGCTGATGGTGTTACAGTGCCGTCAGCGGTGGCGACTGTGGCCGGCGCCCAATCGATCCCACGAATCCCAAAAAACGCAGCCGCGGCCAATACCGCAACTACGGCTCCTGCGAGCAATATTTTGTCGATGAGACTATCATTCATCGCGCATGCCTTTGAGTCGCTCACGAAAAACTACAATACTGCTAGTGTACCATATGCCGTTTCTCCCCCTAGTCAGACCCCTTGACAAAGTCGAACTTTTGTTCTAAAATCCCCCTATGTCAGACACCACCCTGACACGACCGTCCGCAAATACGAGAGCGCCCACGTGGCAGCCAAACAGGAGCACGAGCATGGCAAAAGCAACATCCGACAAAACAGCCGCCCAAGCCGCCCAAGCAGGCGCACTGGCCAACAGTTCCGAAAAGGAAAAAGCGTTGGCAACGGCGATGAGTCAAATAGACCGCAAATACGGCAAAGGGTCCATCATGAAGATGGGCGAAGGCAGCAACAAACTGACCATCGACGTCATCCCAACCGGCTCAATCGCGCTCGACATCGCCCTCGGTGCCGGTGGCGTTCCGCGCGGTCGGGTCGTCGAGATATACGGACCCGAGTCAAGCGGCAAAACCACATTGGCACAGCACATCGTCGCCGAAGCCCAACGCATGGGGGGCACAGCGGCATTCATCGACGCCGAACACGCATTCGACCCCGCCTATGCCGCCCGCTGCGGTGTCAACATCGATGCATTGCTGGTGTCACAACCCGACTTCGGTGAACAAGCCCTCGAAATCTGCGAAACACTGGTTCGTTCCAACGCTGTTGACGTCATCATCATCGACTCTGTGGCCGCACTCGTCCCTCGTGCCGAAATCGAAGGCGATATGGGTGACTCACTGCCCGGTTTGCAGGCCCGGCTGATGAGCCAAGCACTCCGCAAGCTCTCAGGTGCAATCAGCAAATCCAAAACCGTCGTCATCTTCCTCAATCAACTGCGTATGAAGATCGGTGTCATGTTCGGCTCCCCCGAGACAACCACCGGCGGTCAAGCGCTCAAATTTTACGCATCGGTCCGGCTCGACATCCGTCGTATCGAGACGCTCAAGAGTGGCACTGATCCGATCGGCAGCCGCGTGCGGGTCAAAGTCGTCAAAAACAAAATCGCACCGCCGTTCCGCCAAGCCGAGTTCGACATCATGGCCAACGAAGGCATCTCCCGCGCGGGGAGCATCCTCGACATGGCGACCGAGATGGAGTTGGTCCGCAAGAGCGGTGCATGGTTCTACCTCGGCGAAGACCGCCTTGGTCAGGGCCGCGAGAACGCCAAGCAGTTCCTCGCCGAGAACCCACATCTCCTCGATGAGGTCGAACGCCAAATCAAAGCGACCGCGATGGACCGTGGCACCATGGGCGTCGCCAAGGTCGTCCCCACCGAAGAAGACGGCGATGCATTCTTCGAAGAAGAATAACGCCAACCCACGGCCGGGTGTGGTCACCGCAATCCGGGCCCAAGTGCGCCAGAGCCAAAGTGTGTCGATCGACATCGATGGCGAGTTCGCAATCGGCGTTTCGCTCGATACGCTGGCTCACGAAGGTATCTTCGTGGGCCAGCATCTTGATCAGCAACACGTCGAACGCCTCGTCGCGAGCGACAATTACGACCATGCCAAACAATCAGCCCTGCGCCTGCTCGAAATACGCCCGCGAAGCCTCCGTGAATTAACCGATCGTCTACGCCAAAAAGCATACGACACCACAACCATCACTGCGGTCTGTGCACGCCTCACCGAAGCAGGTCTCATCGATGACCACGCCTTTGCGACCTATCTCGTCGAACAACGCCTCCGGACTGCGAGCCGCGGCAGCGGCGCCATTGCACGAGACCTCTATAAACACGGCATTCCCCGAGACGCAATCTCAACCATCTCGCAACAGCACGACATCGGTGCATCCGACGCAGATCATGCACTGCTCCATGCGCGCAAACTTGCCAACCGCCTGCGTGGCCTCGACAAAGCAACCTACACCCGACGCCTCAGTGGGGTGTTGCTCCGGCGCGGCTATCCGATGAGCGCAGTACGTGCGGCCGTCCAGACCTGCTGGGCAGAACGCAGTGACGACGCACCTCCCCATTACACCGAACCCGAAGACCGCTGACCGGTTTGCGTCCACCGCGAATCTCCGTCACAATAGAGCAATACATCATTTGTTGGAGCGCATCATGCCAGATATTCAATTCCTTGGCCACGCATGCTTTCGGATCCGCGGGCGCGATGGCGTGGTATTGATGGACCCCGTTGATCGCACCAGTGGGTACGACATCGGCAAACCCACCGCCTCGATAGTGACGGTCAGCCACCCTCACGACGACCACAACAACACCAGCGTGGTCAAGCCACTCAAAGAGACGCTCAATATCTTTACCGGCCCCGGCGAATACGAAGTGGGTGGCATCTTGGTAACCGGTGTACGGACCTACCACGACAAAAAAAAGGGTGCAGAATTCGGCAATAACACCGTTTTCGTCGCGCACATCGACGATGTCGCCTTTGCCCATCTCGGCGATTTGGCACACGAGCTTACTGCCGCCCAAGTCGAAGAAATCGGTGATATCGACGTGCTCTTTCTGCCCGTCGGCGGCAACGAATCGCTCAACGCAAACGATGCATCCGCAGTGATTGCCCAACTCGAGCCGCGGATTGTGATCCCTATGCACTACGCCGGCGAACAAGCAGTCATGGACAATCCGCTCGATAGCATCGACCGCTTTCTGCAAGCACACAGCATCAAAGAGCCCGTGTTCGAGGACAAACTCACCGTCACCGCAGCAAATTTGCCACCTGCCGGCGGCTCAGCCAAAATCGTCCTCCTCAAACCGACTGCAAGCACATGAGGTGCAAATGAGTATGCTAGAATAGAATGACCGCACAAGCACGGTCAGATGAACGTACATTCGAGGGGAAGTCAGCTTCCCCTCGGTTCTGTTATGTACAGGCGAGAGGAGCGCCGTAACAACATGACCAAATACATCTTCGTGACCGGTGGCGTCGCTTCGTCTGTCGGCAAAGGTATCACCGTCGCATCGATTGGGCGACTCCTAAAGAGCCGTGGAATCAAGGTATCGGTTCAAAAACTCGACCCGTATATCAATGTTGATCCGGGCACCATGTCTCCGTATCAACATGGTGAAGTATTCGTCACCGATGACGGTGCCGAAACAGACCTAGACCTCGGGCACTACGAACGATTCATCGACGAAAACTTGACCCGTGCCAGCAACGTAACCACCGGCCAAATCTACTCTTCGGTCATCCAAAAAGAGCGCCGTGGTGACTACCTCGGCGGGACGATTCAAGTCATCCCACATATCACCAACGAAATCAAAAGTCATATTTTTGCGGTTACTCGGCAGACAAACGCCGACATCGTCATCGTCGAAATCGGCGGGACCGTGGGCGACATCGAAGGACTCCCGTATCTCGAAGCGATCCGTCAAATGCGCAAAGACGCAGGCCGCGAGAATGTTTTGTACATTCACGTCACCCTCCTACCGCACATCGGCGCAACAGGCGAAGTCAAGACCAAGCCCACGCAACATTCGGTCATGGAGCTCCGTCGCGTCGGCATCACCGCCGATGTGATTTGCTGTCGCGCCGACCACCACATCACCGACGAGATTCGTGACAAAATTGCATCATTTGCAGATGTCGACCGCGAAGCAGTCATCCCGCTCGAGACCTGCAGTACCATATATGCCGTACCGCTTATGCTCGAAGGGTACGGCCTCGGCGACTACATCACAAAACGCTTTGGATTAGGCTCTATCGCCCCCGATTTGCAAAGTTGGAATCAACTCGTCGATCGGATTAATTCGCCCAAAACAAGCATCACGATTGCCCTTGTCGGCAAATACGTCGAACTACACGACGCGTATTTGAGTGTGGTCGAAGCACTCGGACATGCCGGCATTCACCACCAAACCAACGTCGATGTACGCTGGATTTCGTCCGAAAAACTCAACCGCGACACCATCGACGAACAGCTGACTGGAGTGAGTGGCATTATCGTACCCGGTGGATTCGGCGACCGTGGCATCGAGGGCAAAATCCTTGCCGCAGACTACGCACGAGTCAAC
>CAIZHO010000486.1 GCA_903932805.1 uncultured Roseiflexaceae bacterium
AATCAAAAAACGAACAAAGCGAGCGATTTACCACCGCCTCGTTTTTTCATGCATCAATGCGCAATCTACATGACCGACGCATTGCACGAGCAGATAACCGGTAGCAAGGTCGATTTGCGCAACTATTTCGTCACCCTTGGCCCAGATGAAGGCGTGGATTAACCCAATTCCCACACCTCTATCAGTTAAAAATGAATTAAATGAATCTAACGAAAACAGGGCGATTTGCCCTGTTTTGTGCTTGACAATGCATGCACACGGTCTATACTGACGTGCAATCGGGCACGCAACGGACGGATGACGTTCGACGGATCCGCCCACACCAGCGTCGGTGAGCTGGTCCATTATTTGTCATATCCATGCGTAATACATCGTCGCAGATAGTTGTGTCGGCACGATGATCGTGCAGGTCTGCGGCAAGATACGCGCTATAGTGCCTGTAGTATTTGGACACGAGTGGGTTGATGCCCATATCCCGGGTCATGCACATTGTTTGGAATCACCTTGATATATCTGTAGCTCGGAAGGAGCTCCCGAATGAGTGAGCGCATCACCAGTCCCGTCCAACTCCGTGAGTCAATGGTGGCCCACCTCTTGTTTGCAGACCCACGAGCCAGCATAATTTGGCTGATTGTCCGCATATGGGTCGGCTATCAGTGGCTCGAGTCGGGGTGGGGCAAAATCACCAATCCCGCAGGGGTGTGGGTCGGCGCCAAGGCAGGTGTGGCGATCAGCGGATTTGTCCAGGGCGCAATCGAAAAAGCATCCGGCGAACACCCCGCCGTCCAGCAGTGGTATGCCGATTTTTTGACGAATGCTGTACTCCCCAACGCATCGTTGTTTGGCTATCTGGTGGCATTTGGGGAAGTCGCTGTCGGGCTCGGCCTTATCCTGGGTCTGCTGACCGGTATTGCTGCCTTCTTTGGCGTGGTCATGAATACCAACTTTCTGCTCGCCGGCACCGTCAGCATCAATCCAATGTTACTTATCCCCAGCATTTTTCTGATGTTGGCATGGCGCAACGCGGGTTGGCTCGGGCTCGACCGCTTTGCGTTGCCGCTGGTGGGGACCCCGTGGCAGTCCGGCGCGGTCTTTGATCACGCCAAAGCGTAGCATCTTCGGCGAATTCTCATCAACGTCACGACGGCGGAACGTACGTCAAAAAAGCGACCACCACACGCCTTGCGTGCGGTGGTCGCTCATATCCGTGGCTCCATTAGGCGAGCAGTGTATCGACCAGGACACGCCCAATAGCGTCGCTGCTTTTGGCTAACGATCCATTGCAGCCGACCATCGTTGCGACCTGCTCATGCACCTTTTGTATCTGTGGGACCCCGCTCGGGGTGCGGGTGATGACGCAAGGGACCGACTGGAAGCTGAGCCAGTCGATGCCGCGGAACAACGACTGGATCAAACCAATCTGCGCCGCGTGGGTTGCACTGGCATCGCCTGCGCTGATCCATTGACGGAGTGCTGCAGGTGTCTCGAAGAACGCATCGTAGACACTATTGCTCCCCAGCTTGAGGTACCATTTGCTGTCCGGATATTTGACCGGCGGCGTCAAATACGCATCCGAGATGATATCTGATTGGCAGTCGATCATCATACTGGGCATGTCGCGCAGGGCCTGGGCCTGAGCAGCCGAGACTTCTGCGAGGGTGACGGTTTCGCTTTTGATGGTGTGAGCAATCGGCGACGGCAAGAGTCCACTCAGGCCGTTATATGCCCCGGCTGCGATGATGGCTCGGTGTGCGCGGTATGTCTGCCCTGCAGCAGTGTGCACCGTGACTTCGCTTGCCGTTGGGACAACCGCTGTGACGATGTCTCGTTCCAGCTGGGCGCCATGCTGGACAGCCAGCACGAGGTGGGCAGCGACCATGCGGCGTGGATTGATGATCCCCGATGGGGGGCCATCGTAGACGCCTGCATACGGCAAATCAGGAGCCAACATGGGGAACTGTGTGGTCATGCTACCAATTGGGTAATCCGTATAGCGAAAGCCCAAGGCTACTTCGAGGTCGGGCCGAATGCGGGTGTAACTGAAGTGTTCGAGGGATGCACTCAGGCTGAGCGTCCCACAGGGATGATAAAAATCGATGCCGCTGCGCTGTTCGATGTCGCGGTAGCGCGACATCGACTCCCATGCCCATCGGGCGAGTTCGACGTTGCGTGCCGACCGATGTGCCAACCGCCCTTGGTCATAATGACTGCTCCACACCTGGTGCGTTGCTCGCGGGGCTTCGTTGGGACCAATGACCCGTACTTGCATGCCACGACGACTGGCGTGGTGCGCGGCGGCTGCACCAATTGGGCCAGCCCCGATGACAATGACGTCGTCCATAGAAGAACGCTCCGTTGGTTGCAAAAACAATGAATCTCATTATACCGATTGGTATACTATGCAAAACCTCCACATCTCACGTTTCTTTTATTTGCAGAACGAGAACATGCTGTCCAAGCGGACACGTATTCTGCGATGGAGACCTCACCCAACGGCATACGAACGGCCGTCGTGCTGGCGGTTTATGCTACAATACACCGTACGTACGAGCGGCAGCGCGAGGCGTTGTTGTGGTACGAGATGTGACCGTTACACCGGGGGTCGAGATGTTTGCAGAGATGACCGAGCGTCGCCGGCAGATACTCAAACTGGTCATACAAGAATATGTCGCATCGTCAGCACCTGTTGCGTCTGAACATTTGGTTCGCCGCTATGGGATGACGGTCTCTTCGGCGACCATTCGCAACGAATTGGCTGCACTCGAGGATCTGGGCTACTTGACGCACTTCCATACGTCTGCAGGGCGTGTGCCGACCGACGCAGGGTATCGTTTTTTTGTCGAAAACCTGATGGACCGGCCGACGTTGGCGACGCACGAAGAACACGCCATCCGTCAGCAGTTTTTGACGGCACACACAACACTCGATCAGTGGATCCACATGGCGGGTGCGGTGATGGCGCGGACTGCCCAAAATGTTTCGGTCGTGGTACCGCCACGGGGTCCGGTTGTGCGCTTGCGCAACGTGCATCTCGTGCCCATCCACGATACGGTTATTTTGGCAGTGATGGTCTTGCACGACGGGATGGTGCGTCAGCAAACGTTTGTGACTGACCAGCCGCAGCCCATCGACGAGTTGCAACGACTCGCCAATGTGATGAATGCGCTGTGCCACGATGCATCGGTCGGACAAATCCGTGATCGGATGGATGCGGTGACCGACGCAAATCTCGGGTTGTTGCGCCAGGTGGTTGATCTGGTCTGTGCAACCCTGCGCATCTATGACGATGCGTTGTCAATCGATATTCGCTCCGATGGACTACTCGAGATGTTCAATCAGCCCGAGTTTGCCCAGACGGATCGTGTCAAACACATGCTCGAACTCGTGCAGTCGAGCGGTGCACTCGCCCCGCTCATCCCACAAATCACCCAGAGTGATGGGGTGCAAGTGTTCATCGGGGCAGAGTCGCAACGACCAGACCTGCGTGAAGTGAGCATGGTCCTCGCACGCTATGGGATGGACAACGAGATGGTCGGCGTGCTGGGGGTGGTCGGACCAACCCGCATGCCGTATGCACGCGCCATCGCGACCGTGCGCTACATCGCGGGTGTGATGAGTGATTTGGTCTACGAACTACACGGCGAATCACGTGCAGAACGTGACGCTTCTTTCCATGGTTTACCGAACGGAGAATGACATGACGACGAACCCTACACCTGAACAACACGACGAAGCCCCCCAAGAAGCTCCTGCTTCGTCTGATCTGCAAGCCCGGATTGACGCCCTCGAAAAGGAAGTCGCTGAGCACAAAGATGCATACTTGCGTGCCACCGCTGATTACAAAAACCTCAAGCGCCGCTACGATGCCGAACGCATCGAACTGATATCGCGGGCAGGTGCGTCGTTGTTGCTCAAACTGCTCCCCGTGGTTGACGACATTGAGCGTGCGGTTGCGAGTGTCACACCCGATGTGGAGGGGACCTTGTGGTGCAAGGGGTTCCGCCTCATTCCGCAGAAGTTCCAGAATCTCCTCGACAGCGAAGGGGTCACTGCAGTCGCCGCCGTTGGTCAGCCGTTTGATCCGAATATCCACGAGGCGATTGCCTACGAGCCCTGTGATGCAGACAAAGACGGTCACGTGGTCGCCGAGTTGCAGCGTGGCTATTTGTTGCGCGACAAAATTCTGCGCCCCGCTATGGTCAAGGTCGGCCAAAAAACCACGTAATTTGACAGGGGGCAGGTGCACACCGGTGCATTTGGGGGTTTGTAGACGTATGACGAGGAATGCATGTCGAAAGTCATAGGAATCGATCTGGGCACCACCAATTCGGTCATGGCGGTCATGGAAGGCGGCGAACCCACCATCATCCCCAACGCAGAAGGCTTGCGTCTGACACCGTCGGTCGTTGCATTCAGCAAATCAGGCGAGCGATTGGTTGGTCAGGTTGCAAAGCGCCAAGCTGTGGTCAACCCCGAGCAGACGGTGTTTTCGGCAAAGCGCTTCCTCGGGAGAAAATACGCAGACGCTGACGTACAATCTGACACGAGCATGGTGCCATACCATCTCGTCAGTGCAGAAAATGGCGATGTCAATATTACCTTGACCGGACGGAACTATGCCGTCCCCGAGATTTCGGCCATGGTTCTGCAAAAGCTCAAACTCGACGCAGAAGCGTTCCTTGGTGAACCAGTCAGTCAGGCAGTAATTACCGTCCCTGCGTATTTCAATGATGCACAGCGCCAAGCGACCAAAGATGCAGGTCGCATCGCTGGTCTCGAGGTGTTGCGGATTATCAACGAACCGACTGCTTCGGCGTTGGCATATGGGCTCGACAATAACATCACCCACCAGACCATTGTCGTCTATGACATGGGTGGTGGGACATTTGACGTCTCGATTCTCGAGCTCAATGACAGCATGTTTGAAGTTCTTGCTACCAACGGTGACACGCATTTGGGCGGTGATGACTTCGACGAACGTATCGTCCATTACCTCATTGACATGTTCCAACAGGACACGGGCATCGATGTACGCGCAGATCGTACTGCATTACAGCGTATGCGTGAAGCCGCTGAAAAAGCCAAGATGGAGCTGTCATCGGTGATGAAGAGCGAAATCAATTTGCCGTTTATCGCAGCCGATGCCGCTGGACCACGTCACCTCACCGTCGAGCTGACACGAGCAAAGCTCGAGTCGCTGACCAAAGATTTGGTCGAACGTTCATTAGAGCCGGTCCGCAAAGCGCTCGCTGATGCGCACCTCAAACCAGATGACATCGAAGAAGTCGTTCTCGTGGGGGGGCAGACACGGATGCCGGCCATCCAAACGGCTGTCAAAAAGTTCTTTAAAAAAGATCCGCACAAAGGAATTAACCCGGATGAAGTGGTAGCCATTGGTGCCGCCATTCAAGCAGGCGTATTGTCGGGTGAAGTCCAGGATGTCTTGTTGCTGGATGTTACGCCGCTGACCCTCGGTATCGAGACGTCCGGCGGGGTGATGACCACGTTGATCCCGCGCAATACGACGGTACCGACACTCAAGAGTCAGGTGTTCTCGACTGCCCAAGATAACCAGCCTGCCGTAGAAGTCCATGTCTTGCAGGGGGAACGTGTCGAAGCAATCAACAATAAGCTCCTTGGGAACTTTATCTTGGATGGCATTCCTGAGGCCAAACGCGGCAGCCCAAAGATTGAAGTGACGTTTGACATCGATGCGGACGGCATCTTGAATGTCCGCGCGCGTGATGTCAACACGGATCGCGAACAACACATCACGATTACTGCGTCGTCTGGGCTTACCCAAGCCGAAATCGATGCACGCGTGGTCGAAGCCGCCCTGTATGCCGAAGACGATCGCCGCAAGCGTGATCTCGTCGCGCTCCAAAACCGCGTCGAAACATTAGTCTATACCGCACAGCAGCTCCTAAACGAGGATGAGACGTTGTCGGATGCACGCAAACAAATCCTCGAGGAAGCTCTCTCTGCGGTCAACCGCGCCTGGGAAAGCACGGATCCCCAAGTTATCAGTAATGCAATAGCCGACATCACCATTGTGCTCCATGATGTACAGAACAAACATCGTGCCGACGCGCAGAGCATTACCGATGAAATCAATCAGATAGACCCTGCGAACGCACTAGCCCCTGCACAATTACTCAGTAGCTTGCTTGATCGGATTCGATCGCGCTGACTCCTGGTGGGATCGACATACATGTCTGGTAGGAAGACGAGATGAGCAATAAACGCGACTACTACGAGGTCTTAGGGATTGCACGTGATGCAAGCCCCGATGATATACGCAAAGCATACCGCGCCCTTGCGCGCAAATATCATCCCGATGTGAACAAAGAAGCAGACGCGGAGTCGACCTTCAAGGACATCAACGAAGCCAACTCGGTCCTGTCTGATCCCGAGAAGCGTGCTATCTATGACCGGTTTGGACACAACGGGCCCCAAATGGGTGGTGGTGGTGACCCGTTTGGCGGCGAAGATCCGTTTTCTGCTATTTTCGAATCATTCTTTGGTGGAGCCGGCGGTGGACGTGGCCAACGTGGACCCAAATCAGGCGCAGACCTCAAGTATGTCCTCAAGCTCAGCTTCGAAGAGGCGGTATTTGGAGTCGAAAAGACCATCGAATACCGACGCCAAGAAACCTGCGGGTCGTGCCGCGGCAATGGTGCCCAAGAGGGAACCGAGCCGACCAGGTGTACGCGCTGCAACGGCACGGGCGAGGTGCGGCAACGGTCGCCGATCTTCAATATGGTCACCGTGATGGCCTGCGATACCTGTCGTGGCGAGGGTGTCGTGATTGCCATCCCATGCCGTGAATGTCGTGGTGATGGGCGGGTCCGCACGCTGCACACCCTCAATCTCAAGATCCCCGCGGGGATCGATAGCCAATCGCAACTCCGCATGACCGGCGAAGGTGAGGTTGGCCCGCGTGGTGGACCATTCGGCAATCTGTATGTGGTATTCGAAATCCAACCGCATGCGTACTTTCGCCGTCAAGAGAACGACATCATCTACGAAATGTCGGTCAATGTGGCACAGGCAGCCCTGGGTGCGACGCTGACAATACCAACCCTGGATGGCAGCGAACCACTCAAAATCTCCGCAGGCATGCAATCAGGGACATCGTTCCGCCTGCGTGGCAAAGGTGTGCCGATGCTGCGGGCAAATGGCCGTGGAGATCAGATTGTGGTTGCCAAGGTCGTTATCCCCGAGAAGCTGTCCGAAGAACAGCGCGTGCTGTTTACGGCGTTGGCTCATACGTTCGAACCCTCGACCAGCACCAATGCGGGGAACGCAGGTCAACAAGACGGGGCCGCCCCGGATGACGAGGGAATCTTAGACCGCATCAAGAGTGCACTAGGCTTATAACATGACAGAACTCATCTACGGTCGCAATGCTGTCCGTGAAGCCTTGCGTGCCCAACGACGTGTAGCGCAACGGTTGTTGGTTGCCAATGGCGCGCAAATAACCGGTACACTGGCTGACGCGGTTGCCCATGCCAACGAGCAAAACATCCCCGTCGAAATGGTCGACAAGCGGATACTCGAGTCACGCCTCCATGGCCTTAACCATCAAGGGGTCATCCTCGAATGTAGCGAATATCCCTACAGCGATCTCGACGATATGTTGGCGGTGGCCAAAGCGCGCAACGAAATGCCGTTCATTTTGCTCCTTGATCACCTCCAAGACCCGCAAAATCTCGGCACGCTGTTGCGTACTGCCGAAATCGTGGGAATCCATGGAGTCATCATCCCCGGTCGTCGTGCTGCCGAAATCACCCCTTCTGTAGTCAATGCATCGTCTGGCGCGGTCGAGCATTTGCACATTGCGGTGGTGACGAATCTGGCCCAGAGCATCGAAAAGCTGCAGAAGCACGGTGTCTGGGTTGTAGGGGTCGAAGACGACGCAAAGGCACAGTACTACGATCAGACCGATCTCAACATGCCGCTGGCAGTAGTACTCGGCTCCGAAGGCGCTGGGATGGCACGGTTGACCCGCGAACGGTGCGATTTTATGGTCAAACTGCCGATGCATGGCCAAATCCACTCCCTCAACGTAGCCGTCGCAGGTTCGGTCGTGTTGTATCACGCACTCCATGCCCGTAGCGCTGCCAAATAGACCCCACGAAAGGAACCACAATGACATTGACCGCACAGGCACGAGCGATTGTCTATGAGTGGGTCAGCTCTGAGGTGCTCCGCAAGCACTGTGGAGCAGTCGCCGCTTCGATGGCGTATGTGGCAGCCAAAACCAACCAGGATGTTGATGTGTGGGAAGCGACCGGGTGGTTGCACGACATGGATTATGAACGTCATCCAACGCTCGAAGATGCCGATAACGCACATCCCTTTGTTGGTGTGCGCTTTCTACGTGAGAACGGCTGGAGCGAAGACATCTGTCGCGCGATTTTGTCGCATGCAGACTACTCAGGCGTGTCACGCGATTCGATGCTCGAAAAAACGCTCTATGCGGTCGATGAGTTATCGAGTTTTGTGGTTGCGGTCGCGCTCGTGCGCCCCAGCAAGAACATCGCTGATGTCGATGTCGCAGCAGTCAAGAAAAAGATGAAGGACAAAGCGTTTGCCCGAGCGGTGAACCGTGACGATATTGCCCACGGCGCAGCCGGGCTCGGTGTTGAAGTCGATGACCTTATCACAGACGTGATTGCAGCCTTGACCGCGCGTGCGACAGCGCTGGGCATTGCAGGCGTTCCCGCACACTAAGCCACAGACCCGCCGTCGACGGGGACAATAGCACCGGTGATGAAGCTTGCAGCTGCGCTACTCAAAAAGAGCGCGGCTGCGGCTATTTCGGCGGGTTCACCATAACGGCCCATCGGTGTACCTGCCGTCAACGCAGTGCGCACCTGTTCGGCCGACGAATACTGCTCGAGGTTGCGGACCATCGCCGTGTCGGTCGGTGCCGGACAAATCGCGTTGACGCGGACGTTTCGGGTTGCAAACGCTTTCGCAGCCGATTTGGTGATGCCGATGACAGCATGTTTGCTGGCTGAGTACCCGACGATACGGGGGCTCCCCGCGAGGCCTGCATTGGATGCAATGTTGACGATTGCCCCGGTTGTGCCTGCAGCAATCATGCGGGCAGCACTATATTTGGTGCCCAAAAAGACCCCACGCGCATTGACCGCCATGACAGCATCGAACGCGTCATCGGGATATTCGAGGAAGTCGCATATCGGGCCCGCAATACCGGCGTTGTTGATGACGGCATCGAGGCGACCGTACTGCTGGTACGTTTCGTCGAGCCAGCGCTGCCAATCGGGTCCGCGTGACACGTCACCACCACAACACAGCACCGTTGGTGACGCGAGGCGAGCAGCAGTCGATGGATAGGTGCGGTCGACACCGACGCAGTTCCAGCCTGCGGCATTGAATGCGGCGATACAGGCAGCTCCGATGCCTGCGGCTGCTCCGGTGACCAAGACAACAGAGTTTTGCATGTGTGTCCTCTCAGCGGTGCCAGAGCGCTTCGATGCGCTGCACAATATGCTGCTCCGCCGGTGGCCCAAGGGACGCAGCAAGCGGGGAGTTCTCGGTAATAACAGCGAAGCGGTTACCATCTGGGTCATACCAGGTCGTCGCATCGTCGGTGCGAGCGCCGCAGGCAATCAGATGCGCAAATGCAGCATCTCGGTCAGATGTACAAAACGTTATGCCGCTGTAGCCGAGGTCGGTTGACTGGCGGGCGGGAAGTTGCTTCGGCTGTGGGGCGCTAAACTGCCAACATTCGATGGTCACGTTGGCGCCACGTACCCAGGCAGCATGGGCGCGGATGCCCGGTACCTGCGCAATCGTGTCGATGCCCTGGTTGTCTGCAAGCAACGGGCTGGTGCGGACAGTCCCGCCGGTGACTGCCGCATAGAATGCAGAAAGACGCCCAATGTCGAAACTCGACAGCGCGACATGGGCAAGCCACGGTGCGGTAACCGGGGGCGCATAGGGTACGCCTTCACACTCTGTGACAATACCGTCAGCATCATCGAGATAGACGTACCGATGACCAGTGCCGAGGTCGACTGGGTGCGACCGTGGAACTGCGTCGGTGTGTCGGACACGCGTCAGCAGCGCTTCGACATCGGGTGTTTGGATGCAGCAGTGGCTCATCCCCGGATCAAAAATGGTGCGCGGTGATGACGTCGGTTGCAATGGGACTTGGAGGTGTATGGCGCAGTTGGGTGCAATGATCCATGCATCGTGACTGGTGTGTTGCTGACACACCAGTCCGTAGGCACAGTAGCGGGCAATCGCACGCGGGAGGTCACTCACGTTGATGGTGAGATGGTGGATGTACTGCAGCATTGCAGACTCCAATCAAGCCAAATTAGAACCCTTTGTTGTCCATACCCATGGGCAACGGTGCGGGTCGTTCGACACCGCTGGTCAGTTGCATGTGGCGACCTTCACGCGAGGCATCATGGATGGCATGCATGATATCGAGCACGTGGTAGGCGAGTTTGCCCGAGGCGCGGTGCGGGCGGTTTTCTTGGATGGCGACAGCCATGTCAAGAACCCCGAGTCCACGGCTGTTTTCGGCGAACGAATGACTGAGCGGCATTTCACGCCATTCACTGTCACCGCCGCGGCGAATTTTGATGCTGCCACTGAAGTTGTTTGGGTCGGGGACGAGCATGGTGCCTTCGCTCCCGTAGATTTCGAGCCATGGCAATGTACTGTGCCAGACATCGAAGCTGGTGATAATCGAGGCCACTGCACCTGCAGCAAAATCTAGGACGCCGACGACATGCGTGGGGGTGTTGACGGGGATTTTGTCACCGTAATTGAGATTGTTGGTGATGGTGCGTTCAGCGAACGATACCTGGGCCGAACCGCTGACACGGTTGACGGGGCCGAGCAACGTGGTCAGCGCAGTCAGATAATACGGCCCCATGTCGAACATCGGACCAGCACCGGGCTGATAAAAGAAATAGGGATTTGGGTGCCAGCCTTCGGGGCCGCGACCGAGCATGAACGCGGTAGCGCCAATGGGCTTGCCGATCCAGCCATCGTCGATGAGTTTGCGGCTTGTTTGTAGTCCTGCACCGAGGAACGTATCTGGTGCACCACCGACGCGGACGCCCTTGGCCTCGGCCATGCTGAGCATCTGCTGGGCTTCGGCACGCGTTACTGCCAATGGTTTTTCGTTGTAGACCGATTTGCCGGCTGCAATGGCCTTGAGGGCGACTTCACCATGCGCGGCGGGTACCGTCAAATTAATGACGATTTTGATGTTGGGGTCGGCCAGCAACTCATCCACCGAGCACCCCTTGGCGACACCAAATTCGGCGGCGCGGGCCTGTGCCCGGGGGACGTCGATGTCGGCCACTGCTGCAATGTGGATGCCACGGAAGCGCTGGTGACAATTCTGGAGGTAGATGCTACTGATGTTGCCACACCCGATGATACCAACTGCGGTACTGCTCATATAATCCTCGCTGTTCGGCTGACGCACTATCTTAGCATTAGCATGCACGCGGTGCAACGGCCCACGTTTTGTTCATGCATCCGAAGGAAAGAGGGTCGAATCAGCAAGCCAACTGCCCCATTGTGCGTCACGCGCCAATCGGTATGCATCGCGATGTCGTTTGGGGACGTCACTGCTGACTATGCCACGTGCAGAGCAATGCTCGAGCGTAATGTAGCCTTTGTGCGTCGTACTGTCGTGCATCACCCGGGCGCCTGAGTAGGCAATCGGAATGCGGCTGACGGCAATATAGCTATACTTGGCTTCTTCATAGGGGAGCGTTCCACCACGGGCCAGTCGTTGAAAATCGGGTCGGGCGATTTTGGTCGCGAAGTGACACCAGCCGTCGACCATGGGGCAGGTCCCGCAGTGGGTGCAGGGTGCGACAACGTGTGCACCGAGGTCAATCAACGTCTGACGAATGGTTGTCAGCATGGGGAAGAATGCAGATGTTCCTGGTTCGACGATGATGAGTGTGTGTGCTGTGGCGGCCCAGGCACGGGTAATCAGGTCGATTCGCTGAGCGACCGATATCTCGTTGAGGACGTGACCGATGACCACCAAATCGTGGAGAGGCCACTGTTGGGATGTTGTCAAATCATCTTGGAGTTGTTGCACTGGGACTTCATGTGCGCCGTGGAGGATGCGTGCCAATGCATCGAGGTGCGGGTCGCGTTCGACTGTTGTGGCCCGTTCTAATGACGAAAATCGGCTCATGGCTGCCCACACTGCAGTACCAGGACCGCTCCCGAGATCAAGGAGCGATGCAGGGGCGAAGTTCGGAGTGCGCTGTTGGGTTGCGCGTAGGGCACCGTCAAGTTGTGCATAGGTTGCGGGCATTAACAAGGCCGCATACGACAACGCATCGAGTGCCGTCCGGACCAGGGGCGTCCCGTCGCGGGTGCCACGATAGCGCTCGCTGAGTGCACGTGCATTAGGGACCCACTGACTGCTCGGGGTACGATGAAGCTCTGCGCGCAAGCGCACCGCAAGGCGTGGAGGCAACTCGATCATGGGGTAGCAGTCGGGACAGGAACGGCAGTGTCGGTCGGTGGCACTGGCGTAGCGGTAGCTGGCACCGCCGTCGCAGGTATCGGGGTAGCGGTCGCTGGGACAGGTGTGGCGCTGGCGATTACGGGTGCGGTGGTGGGCGTATGTGTCCGGGTTGGTGTCCGGGTGAGCGTATGTGTGGCCGTTGCGATTGGGCTTGGCATAGTTGTCTGGGTGGCGGTCTGGGTAGCGGCCTGTGTCACGGTTGCAGTCATTGTGGCCGTCATTGTGGCCGTCATTGTGGCAGTCGGTGTGGTGGTGGCGGTACTGCTGGGCAATAACGTAATGGTCGGAGCATCAGTAGGTGCGACGATTGACGTGGGACTCGGTACGATTGGGATGGCAGTGACTGTCGCAGGGATTTTGGTTGGCTTCTTGGTCTGGACTGGTTTGGTGGTCGGCATGGGTGTGGCCGACTCTGGAGTGGGAACGATGATTATTGGTTCGGGCGTCTGTGACGCCAGTGGGGTGGCTGTCTGCGTTGGAGTACTAGTGGCTGAAGCAGTTGCAGTCGGAGAAAGCACTATCGGTGCACTCGGTGTAGCAATCAGCGATCGCACCAGCAGAAACCCCGCAACGAGGACACCAAATGCTACTGGGGCGACGATGGTGAGGGGGAATCCCGCGGTACTTGTGCCGGGGCGTGCGGGGGCATTGCTCCGCCCTTCGAGCACGTTGCGTTTGCGTGGGGCAGTTGCAGCACCCGTGGGGTATAGTGCGACAGGTGCATTGAGTTCACGCGTGGTGTCAGTGTCGGATTCGATCGTGCGCGTGGACCGTGGGGATTCGTGACGCGAGCGTGCCATTCCGGCGACCATTGATGATGCGGTAGTACTGGCCGGTAATTCGGCGAATGCAGCGTCGATTGCCATCGAAAACGCAAGGCACGAGGGAAAGCGATCATCGGGATTTTTGGCGAGTGCTTTGTGAAGCACTGCAACAAGCCCCGCTGGTAAGCCGTGGGATTGCACGGGCAAATCAGGCGGTGTTTTTTGGGCGTGTGCCACGATAAGCTCGGGCGTATTTCCAATGAATGGCACTTCCC
>CAIZHO010000487.1 GCA_903932805.1 uncultured Roseiflexaceae bacterium
CAGCATGGATGTGTGCATCGACCACGCCTGCGCCATGTTCTGGCATTTGATCGGCATACACGATGCCATCGATACGCGGGGCGAGGGTCTCGAGATGATCGGCTAGTTGCATAGTGTACCGCGCCGGGAGCGGTTCGCGGCTGCGAATATCGAGTCGTTCGTGTTCGACGACCGTGTTATCCGGTTGGCGAATCACGGGCTTGGTGTATGTCGCAGTCGGTCGTTCAGGAGTGAGGATCATCAGGTTTTCATCGGCACCAATGGCATGGAGACCCTGACGCAGCATGTAGCCGTCGCCGTCGTCACCGACGACGCCCAGGCACACGACATGGGCACCGAGTGCTGCGAGATTGGCCGCCACCGTGCCCGCAGCCCCGGGTGCGCTCGTCTGGTGCGTCACTTGGTGCGCCACCAATCCTGTTTCGACCGAGAGTTCGGCGCGGGCAGGATCTATCCATAAATATCGATCGAGGAAGAAATCGCCGCACACCGCGATGCGTACACCGTTGAACGCGTGCGTGAGCGTGGCGAGTCGTTGTTTGTTCATTGTGCCGCTCCTATGATGCGTTTACGTGACATAAACCTTGCCAGAGGGCAGGGATTGTCTGGCGATGGTCGCCACACACGTAGAAGCTCGTCCCGCCGTCTCGAACGGTACGTACCAAAATTGTTTTGAAAGGACGGTAGTAGTAGGCTGGTTCACTTTTTGGCGCTTCGATCGACAAGTCATCGGGGAGGGTGACCATATCGAATACGGCTGTGGTGAAGTGTGCGATGGTACGTTGCTGCTGGTGTGCAACATTGCGGGCCATCGCCAGCGCCTTGAGATACACTTCGGGACCCATCACCGCGCTGCCAATATTGAGCATCACACCGCCCTCAAGCTGGGTGATTGTCTGGGTCAGGATCAAAAAATCGGTGTAACTCGCAGCGCCCACGGCTGCGCCATCACAGTTTGGGTGCTCGTGGATGATGTCTTGACCAATACTCACATGGACCGTCACGGGGATTCCCAGCCGATGACCTGCTGCAAGAATCGACAGTTCACGGAACGGGAAGTCAGGTGTATCGATAACCTCGCCGAGGTATTCGCCGATTCCCGCATCGCGGGTGGCGGCTGCCGTGATGTGATCGTTGATGCACCCTGTTTCATCCCAAAGGCCGAACTGCCCTTGCGAAATGTATGTCGCAACGCTTTCGGTGGTTGCACCAATCAGCGCGAGTTCGTAATCGTGGATGAGTCCGGCACCATTCAGAGCGACATGCGTGACCAATCCCCGTTCCATGAGGTCGATGATGTAGCGTGATGTCCCTTGTTTGATGACATGCGCACCCATGATGATGACAACGGGTTTGTGTGCTGCACGAGCAGTGCGTATCGCGGGTATGAGTGCGGTCATGGCAGGTGACGAAAAAGGGTTCTCCAGCGCTGCGAGGGGCAGTACATCGCGGCGATGCATATCGTGGATGCGATCGCCGAGGGGTAACACGTGCAACTGACTACGATCAAAGCGTGGATGACGCATGGCCTGCTCCATCAAACAACAGTGCGGTAATTGTATCGATTGATGCAAAGTTCGCAACAACCGCGTCTGCTCCCGCATGCAACAAGTGCGTGCGTTTGTGGATATCGAGTGTGCCGGACTCTTCGTCGGATGCGACTGCGATGCAGTAGCCATCGAGTGATTTGCCGGCAGATATTTCGACCGGGCCATCACCGACAGAGAGGAGCTGCCCAGGAAGAAGCGCATAGCGCTCGACCAATGCTGCCATCGCTTCAGCTTTGGTAAAGCCAGGCGCATGACCACCAGGGCCATAGATGCCTGCATCAAAGAACTGATCGATGCGGAGTGCGTTGCTTTCGCGGACGAGATGGTGGTGTTCTGTGCCGCTGATCAGGGCGATGTGCACGCCATGGTCAGCCAGGCGCTCCAGGAACGTGCGTGCACCCAAGATCATGTGGTGATCAGCTGCCTGCGTCGTCGTCATCGTTGCGATCCGCGTATCAATCCGATCTCGCATGGCATCACTAAACTCATCGAGGTAATGCTGAGCGCCGTGATGCGGACCGCCGTAGAGGTACACATGTTCGTCTACCCACGCCATCTGAATGATGCTGGGTTGTCCAGTAGAACGGGCAATGTAGCTTGATATCTCGGCGTCGATTCGATCGAGGTGAGGATGATACTGGGCGAGTGCTCGCTTCATGACATCATGCATGACTACTTGCCAGCCCATCCGTACGAGAGACAGCGTCCCATCAAAATCAACGGCTGCGACGACGGGGCGACGGTCTGGGCGATTGATGACTTCAATCATTGCTGGTGTTCTCCTGCAGATAACGGGCTGGTCAATGTCCATCCGCCGTCAATCGTCAGTGTCTGTCCATTCACGAGTTGCGCTGCGTCTGAACACAAATAGCGGACCGTCTGGGCGACATCATGCGGTGTCCCTACACGCCCCATCGGCGAAAGCGCACCCCACAGGCTGGCATACTCGGGATTGTCCGCCAGATTGCGGTCATTGATCGTCGCGCCTATTGCAATCGCGTTGACGGTAATCCCACTCCGACCGAGTTCAACCCCCAATATCGACGCGAGATGACGCAAGGCGGCCTTTGAGGTGCCATAGACAGCGGCTCCTGCCATTGCCGTAACACCGGTCACCGACGACGACAGCACAATCCGCCCGCCGCGTCCTTGGGTGACCATCTGGCGTGCGGCTGCTTGCACCCCAAAAAACGTTCCTTTGAGATTGAGATCAAACACCGTGTCGTAGTCAGATTCGGTCATGCTGAGGAACGGACCAAATACCGTTACCCCGGCGTTTGCGATAAACACATCGACGGCCCCATAGGTCGCAACGGCGCGCTGGATGAGTGCGTCGTGGGCTGTAGTATCTCGTAAATCGCAGTCGCTGACCGTCACGCGACCAGTGAGCCCGGCACAAGCCTGCAACAGTGTGTCGACGCGTTCGGGTTCACCATGAAAAGCAGCATACACATCGGCACCAGCGGCCACAAAGAGGTGTGCAATCGCGGCGCCTATTTCGCGATTTACACCGGTGACTACTACTACTTTCCCGGCATACTCGTGACTCGTATTCGGCATTGCACCCTCAACACAAACGGAGTGGCACACCGTGCCACTCCGTGACTGTAGACACAATTAATCGCGAGAAAACGCTGCGTCGAATTGGACGTTTGATGGCGTGAAATCATTGCGGCGCACGAAGGCACACGCGTCAGTGGCACCATACTCGCGGTCCATGCTCATGTCTTCCCACTCGACCGACAACGGCCCGGTGTAGTTGATGCGGTTCAACGCACGGAAGATGGGGCCCCATGCCATTTCGCCACGACCTGGTGAGATAAAGTCCCATCCGCGGCGTGGATCACCAAAGTTGATATGCGACGCAAGAATGCTGGTGTGACCATTCAGATTGCGGAAGCTCTCTTTGACGTGGACATGGTAGATGCGATCAGCAAAACGCTCGACGAAAGCGACCGAGTCGATAAATTGATGATAGAGATGGCTCGGGTCGAAGTTGATCCCAAAACCGGGGCGATTGCCAATTGCCTTGAGCGCCAACTCGGTGGTGTAGATGTCGTAGGCAATCTCGGTGGGGTGGACTTCGAGGGCAAATTTGACTCCGACTTCATCGAACACGTCGATGATGGGATTCCAGCGTTTGGCGAAATCGGCATAGCCGGCGTCAATCATCGCTGGGGTGTTGGGTGGGAATGAGTAGATCAGATGCCAAATCGATGATCCGGTAAAGCCGTTGACCACTTTGACGCCAAATTTGGCAGCGGCTCGGGCAGTATCCATCATTTCTTTGGCGGCGCGTTGCCGGACACCTTCGGCGTTCCCATCGCCCCAGATGTGTGGTGGCAGGATAGATTTGTGGCGCTCATCGATGTTATCGCATACGGCTTGACCGACGAGGTGGTTGCTGATTGCGTAGCACTTGAGGCCGTGCTTTTCGAGGAGGGCCTTCTTGGCAGGAATGTAATTGGGGTCGGAGAGCGCTTTGCCTACTTCGAAGTGGTCGCCCCAGCATGCGAGTTCGAGACCATCATAGCCAAATGCTTTGGCTTTGACGACCAGCTCTGCCAGAGGCATATCGGCCCATTGACCGGTAAAGAGGGTGACGGGACGTGCCATGTGAGTATCCTCCTTCGGATTGCTTAATATTCGGGGGTGACCCATTGCTTGCTACTCGCCGATGTCTCGATGGCATCAAGCACTGCTTGACAGCGGACACCGTCGTCAAAGGTTGGCTCGGGCGAGACACCCTTGTCGATACCATTCATCAAATCATAGACACCATGGGTGAATGTGTGTTCCCAACCAATGATGTGACCAGCTGGCCACCATGAACTCATGTACGGGTGGACTCCTTCGGTAACGAGGATCGTACGGAACCCCTGTACATCGGCTGCGTCGTCGTTGAAGAGCACCTGCAACTCGTTCATGCGTTCGAGGTTGAAGACAATGCTGCCTTTGGACCCGTTGATTTCGAACGAATTGTAGTTCCGGCGACCATTGGCGAAGCGGGTTGCTTCGAAGGTGCCGACTGCACCATTTGCGAAGCGGGTCATAAACAACGCTGCGTCGTCGACGGTAACGTCACCCATTTCGGCCGATGCCGCAGCACCCAACCCACCGGTCGTGCCTGCCATCAGCGGACGTTTTTTGATGAAGGTCTCTGTCATGCCGGTCACTTCGGCGATTTCGCCGACCAACATGCGCGCCAGGTCAATGCTATGCGCTCCCAAGTCCCCCAACGTGCCTGCACCTGCGATATCCTTCTGCAAGCGCCAAACTAGGGGGAAGTTCGGATCCATGATCCAATCTTGGAGGTACACCGCGCGCCAGTGATAAATCTTGCCGATGCGGCCGTCTTGAATGAGGCGTTTGGCGAGTTGCACGGCAGGGACACGACGGTAATTGAAGTTGACCATGCCGACAACGCCGTTCTTTTTAACAGCTTCGGCCATGGCGCGTGCTTCTTTGAGGGTGTTGGCGAGTGGTTTTTCACAAAAAACATGCTTGCCTTCGCCTGCAGCAGCAATTGCAATCGGGGCGTGCGAGTCGCCAGGGGTCGAGACATCGATGAGCCCAATGTCTTTGCGGGTGACCAGCTTTTTCCAGTCGGTCTCGTAGCCGTTCCAACCCATGTCTATAGCAGCTTGCTTGACATTCGCCTCGTCACGACCACACAGAGCGGTAAGCTCGGGAACAATCGGCATATCAGGGAAGAAATGCCCTACTTGGCGATACGCGTTCGAATGGGACTTGCCCATGAACTTGTAGCCGACGAGTCCGACACCCATTTTCTTGGCCATTGTGGGATTCTCCTTTTGTGCTGTGCGTTACTGCGGGTCGAGGGAGGTTATCTCGATGCTGTTCCCAAACGGGTCACGGGTAAAAAACCGCGGTCGGCCGGGAATAGGAGTGGTGTCTTCGGTGGGGAACCCTGCCGCATCAAGTGCTGCACGAATAACCGCTTGGTCCGCCACACGCAAACAAAAGTGTCTCCCCGATGTGTCTGTGCGGGGATCTTCGGCAAACACGTGGAGCTCGCTCGTGCCAATGGCAAACCAGACGAGATCGGCTTCGGTCAGGGTCGATGGTATCGGTAATTCGGGGAGGCCAAGGAGCACAGTGTAGAAGGAACGTGCGATGGCCGCACTTTCGGATCCATACGGGCGAGGCACACTGACGTGATGCAGATGCGGTACCATGAGGATGCTCCTTTGTATAACGCCACGATACGTTATAACGACGCTGAGCTGTTGGCGTTAGTGTAGCGGAGGGTGTAGGATTGGTCAAATCTACGCACCGCATAGCCAAAAAGGGAATGAAATGCTCGCACGAATATGGACCGGAATGACATACCTGCGGCACGCTTGGGTACTGTGCGGTACGCTCAAGATACGCTGGTTACTCGCAGTACCAATGGTGTTGAACGTTGTGCTGGTCTTGCTGTTGTTCCGCTATGGATTGATGGGAGCACTTTCTCGTGCGGTCATCGACATCATCGCAGAACAAGTGAGCACGACTGCGACGGTGCTGCTGACGATTGTCACTCGGTTTGTCGATATCCTGATTGTGGTCTTGGTGACCTACACTGCAGTGCGGTTTAGTGCAATTATTGCGAGCCCCGTCTATGGTGTGATTGCCGAGCGTGTCTCTGCTGCACTCTTGCCTGGTCAAACATTCCCTACGCGCAGCTGGGCGGCGGATATCATGGCTGCAATTGGCTACGAAAGCAAAAAATTCATCCTGACGCTTGTCGGTACTGCTATCGCTCTCGTGGTGTCGTTCATCCCCCTCTTTGGTCCAACGTTGAATGTGAGCTGGAGTATTGCTGTTGCATTGACATTCGTGTGTTTTGACTTCACCGATGCTTCGTTTAGTCGCCGCGGTCAAAATATGCGTACACGCGCCCGTGAACTTTCCCGAGTGCTCCCCGAGGCACTCGGTTTTGCGGTGATTGCGCTACCGTTAGTGAGTATCCCGATACTGAATCTGTTCACATTGCCGTGGTGCTGTGCTGCGGGGATGTATCTTGCTACCGAAGCACACCGTCGCGCCGAACTGAGCACATAACGAAGGTGTCGCGCAATAGCGTGTCGATTACATGGTTGCGCCGAGCATCCATGGATTGAATTCTTCTTCGCCGATATCCTGTGCTTCGCTGAGGCTCTGTTGCCCAGAAGCGACAGCAATCAAGAGGTCAAATATTCGTTGGCCCACCTGCGCGATTGATTCGTGACCGGTGACGATGGTACCTGCATTGATGTCCATATCGCTCTTCATGCGTTCGTAGGTTGTCGAGTTGGTAGCAATTTTGATACTTGGTACCGGTTTGAACCCAAACACACTACCGCGACCGGTCGTAAATGCCAGCAAGTTGCAGCCTCCGGCGACTTGCCCCGTTGCAGATACCGGATCGTACCCCGGTGTATCCATGTACACAAAGCCTTTTTGGGTAATGTGGTCGGCGTACTCATACACTGCGGTCAGCGGCATACTGCCGCCTTTTGCCACAGCACCGAGAGATTTCTCGTAAATGGTCGTTAACCCACCAGCTTTGTTGCCGTGACTCGGATTATTGTCGATTTCAAAGCCCTCACGGCGGGTGTATTCTTCCCACCAGTGGATGCGGCTGATGAGTTTGTCTGCGACTGCCGGTGATACCGCTCGGCGAGTGAGGAGGTGCTCGGCACCGTAGATTTCGGGTGTTTCGCTGAGGACAGCGGTACCTCCGTGACGCACGAGCAGGTCGACTGCGTAGCCAAGCGCAGGATTCGCACTGATCCCGCTGAATCCGTCACTGCCACCGCATTGGAGAGCCAGCGACAGCGCACTGATGGGTGCCTCGGAGCGGGTGAATTGATTGGCGTGCGCCAATACCGGTACGAGTGCGTTCACCCCTGATTCGATCGTATTGGCTACACCCCCCTCGTCTTGAATGGCGATGTACGTGGGTAAAGACATTGCACCAAAGCGACTGCGATGGGCCAAAAACAGTGACTCAAATTGGTTCGTTTCGCATCCTAATCCGACAAAAATATACCCTGCCACGTTCGGGTTATGCGCAAATCCTGCCAAGGTACGTTGGAGCATCCCGAGTTCGGGACTCCCGTCACGGGTGGCACAACCATGTTTGTGGCTCAATGCAATAATGTCAGTCACATTTGGATATGCGGGCAACAATTCCCGTTTTGCACGATCAACGATTTTTTTGAGGGTGTGCGACGAACAGTTTACCGTCCCGATGACTGCGACCGTATTGCGCGTGCCGACGCTACCGTCGGGTCGGTGGTACCCCATGAATGTCCGCGTTTCGCTCGTTGGGATTGGATCAATCGTACCTACAGCGCTACCGACTGCATAATCGAGCTGCATTGAACCGACGTGGAGGTTATGGGTGTGTACATGGTCACCCGCAGTAATCGCCATCGTTGCAAACCCAATGATTTGCCCATAGCGACGCACAGGGTCCCCGACTGCAATTGCTTCGATGGCGATTTTGTGTCCTGCACCAACGAGTTGATTGAGTGTGATGCGCCGTCCTGCTGCATCAATCGTGCGCTGAGCATTCAGTGGGACCATCGCGATGACGATGTTGTCGGTGGGGTGCAGGTGGATTGTTGCGGTCTCTTGGAGGCTGATGTGCATGTGTTCCTCATTGAACTATGGGAGTAACAGATCGCTGACGAGTAATTGGAGTTGCTGGCGTAGCAAACTCGCATCCATTTGCATGGTGCAGACTACTGCAGTGACGTCGGGGTACTGCGGGACCTGCATATCGCGTGGACTCATAATACACAGTAATCGATGTGCGAGTACTTCGTCAGGGTATGACGAAAGCAGCGTAGCATCTATCACAAGCATATCTGCCGGGACGTCCGGTGTATCTACCTCAATGATTGGTATCTTGAGCATTTCGCGCAAAAGTTCAATGATTGTGAGGTAGGTGTCAGAGGCCACGGTTTGTTTTGCAATGGTCAGCCGAGGCGCCTTTCGGGTGGGCAACGTGATCGTGAATCGCGTCCCGCCAGTCTGCCGATTTTCGTATTCAATGGTGCCATGATGTTGGGTCACAATGGTATGCACAATCGCAAGCCCTAAACCGAGTCCGTCCCCCACGGTGCGTGTCGAATAGAATGGCTCAAACAAACGCGTGCGTGCGCCGATATCGATACCAGTCCCCGTGTCTTCGACATGCAAATTGACATAAAAATTAGTCGCATCAAGCCGGAGGGTGAGCACACGCTGACGATCGATATGCTGCATAGCCCTAATCGCATTATCGATAAGGTTGATGAGGACTTGCTCGATTTGGGCAGTATCTCCAAAAATGAGATACTCGGGTTCGGGTGCATCCATATGAAAATCAATGTCGGACTGTGCAAAAAGCGGTCGATATTGCGTGGCGATGTGCTCGAC
>CAIZHO010000488.1 GCA_903932805.1 uncultured Roseiflexaceae bacterium
AACTATACAGCACAATCCTCTACAGATTCTCAACAACTTGGATGGACTGTGCCACGTTGAATTTCATAAAGAAAGAATCAATACTCAGCGAAACAATTGCGCACCAATATCCTCATAGGTCCCATCCAACGGACACGCAGTGCGTAACGGGCACTGTTCGCAATAGAAGTTATTGGTGTAGCGCTGCACGTTTTCGCGGTTGAAAAAATAGGGTTTATGACTGAACGTACTCGCAATCCATTGCCACGACAGGTTGTTGCTGGCCGGATCGCCATCCAGCAGGTGCTGCAAAAACCAACGCGCACCAGCCTGCCAGCGCACCCGTCGCCAATGCACCACATAGGCTGCGAGCCACATGCGCGCGTGATTGTGTATGTACCCGGTCGCGTATAACTCTGCCACGAAGGCGTCCATGCAGGCCAGACCAGTCTCGCCTGCGCGGATGTCATCGGGGAGTTGCTTGGCGTATGCGCTGGCAGGATATCCGGTTTTGTAGGGCTCGCGGTCGTACCATACCCCATCGCCAATCGCTGCATACACCCGTTGCCAGTAGTCACGCCAGGCCAATTCGTTCAGCAGTTTTTCGCCATCGTTCGCCTTGGTGACCCGAGCCAATACCGCATCGCGCACGGTCGCCAACGAAAGCACCCCATGGCGGATGTAGGGACTGAGCCCGGTCACGGCACCGGTCAGATGATTGCGGGTCTGCGCATAGCGCTGCGGATCGATCTGTGCCAACTGCTCCTGGGCAGGCGCGAACCCACCCCGCATGTCAGACACGGCATCGTCAGCGCCGACCACATCGGCAAAGGTCGTACGGATGTAGGCGATGAGTGCGGCGCGGTCCGCAAAGGTCCGCTGTAATGGTGCATCGGTCATGGGGTGGTCCCTTCGCTGAGGCGTTCGAGCCAGATGACCGCCTGTGCGTGTATCGCACTGCGCTGGGCATCATCCACGTGGCGCAGGCCGAGCACAGCCGGGCCCATGCGCGGATTGGCCTGGAGGCGGGGTTGATGGGTGAGCAGAAAGTTCCAGTACAACAGGGTATATGGGCACGCATCGGGTCCCGTCCGCACGGCGGGGTCGTAGCGACAGCCCGCGCAGTAGTTGCTCATGCGCTTGATGTATGCACCTGACGCGATATACGGCTTGGTGGCAATCAACCCACCATCGGCGTTGAGCCCCATGCCACTCACGTTGGGCCACATCACCCAGTCGTATGCATCAATATACCCCGCCAAGAACCACTCATTGACTGCGACTGGGTCGATACCTGCCAATGTACAGAAGTTGGTGAGGATCATCAAGCGCTCGATGTGATGCGAATAGCCGGTTCGCCAGACCCGCGCGATGACCGTATCGAGGCAGTGCATGCCGCTCTGCCCCTGCCAAAACCATTCTGGCAACGGTCGCGTTGCATTCCAGGCATTCATGCCCCGCAACCCGGGCATCAACTCCCAGTAGCGCCGGTACATGTACTCGCGCCAGCCGATAATCTGACGGATGAACCCCTCGGCTGCTGCCAACGGTGCCAATCCGGCGCGATAGGCTGCTTCGGCGGCGCGGACACAGGTGAGTGGGTCGAGCAAACCGAGATTGAGGTATGGCGAAAGCAGCGAGTGGAACAGCACATCCTCGTCG
>CAIZHO010000489.1 GCA_903932805.1 uncultured Roseiflexaceae bacterium
CGGACAAAACATACATGGTCAGCGGTTCACCCAAAACATGCATGATTATGGCCAACGATGAAGAGAACAAAAATGTGTTCAACCCGGAACTGATCCTCGACTCGTTCGGGTATGATCTCGTTGCTGCAGGTGCAGGGCCAGACATCAATGGCAGAGCGACGGACAAATACACCTACGACAGCACACTGCCCGATGGAAGCAGTTACCAAAGTACGGTGTACGTGGACCGTGCAGAAGGTTTCACCATGCAATGGGATGTGTCAGGCAAAAACAAAAACGGCGAATCGCTTGAGCCCTTTGCATGGACCTATGCGTTGTCAGATATCAATGCGGTGCCGACCTTGTCTATCCCCACCGATTGTGACACACTCAGCGCTGCACGCTGGCCTCAGCCCGCCGATGCAGTGGTTACCATGCAAACTCCAGAAATGTATATGCTCACGTCAGCAGGGACCATCGCTGATACCGCATCGTTTTATGCTGATGCGATGGAGAAAGCGGGGTACACGCCTGCGGATGGCGGTATGGATTCTGCCGAAATGGTGATGCAGATGTACACCAAAGATGGCAAAGACATATCCGTCATGATTTCGGCAAGCGAAGGCAAAACGCTCGTGGTGATTAGCCAAAGCTAGTTGTGGTGCTTTTTGGCAATGGAAAACGCCTCCCAACAGGAAGTTGGGAGGCGTTTTGGCGTGATTATTCGGGGATTTGTAAGCCAGCACGTACGGTCTGCATCAGTTCGAGACTCGTAGATGGATTTTTGGGGTTGAGCGTCATGCGTGTTTTGGTGAAGCCAACTGCCAAGCCATAATCAGGGTCAGCAAAACCAGCCGCACCACCCCAGCCATCATGACCAAACGCATTGATACGGGTTGATTGGGTGGGGACTGAATGACCGAGGATGTACCCCAACCCAAACCCCATGTCACGTTCGAGTGTTTGGTCCATGCCCCAGCGTTGTACGACCGTCGCGTTGGTTACCCGTCGTGGGGGGAGTAAACGCACACCGTTGACGCCGTCGCCGATGAGACTCGCATAAAAGCGTGCAATCGAGCGAGCATTGGACATCATATTTGCTGCGGGGATACAGGCGGCTTGAATGCTCGGATGATTGGCCATCGCAACGGGATCTGCAGTGGCAGATGTGGCAGGGAGTGCAGTGTCCAAATCGTGACTCAGCCGTGTTTTTTGGGCCGTTCGTTCAGCAGGAACACCGAAAAACATGTTTTTGATGCCAAGCGGTGCGCATATTTCTTCTTGCACAAAGCGCGCAAATGACCGACCATCAACACGGCGGATGATTTCACCGAGAGGCCATCCATATGTCAATCCATGATATGCATGCACTTTGCCCGGCGTCGTGATGGGTGTCATTTCGACAAACAGCTCCATCATTTCTTGCCAATTCGACATCGTTTCGATCGAAATGTCTTCGGGTAAGTGTGGGATCCCTGCGGTGTGTGACATGATGTGACGGATCGTGATGCCCTCTTTGCCGTTGCGGGCAAATTGCGGCCAATAGCGGGCAATGGGGTCGTCATAGGCAATGAGATTACGTTCTGCAAGGAGATGGATTGCTGCCGCAGTGATCCCTTTGCTGGTAGACCACACCAGCACCAGGTCATCTGGGGACATCGGGGTACCTGCATCATCACGGACTCCACGGGTAATGTCGATGATCTGGTGGCCTTGATGGTATACCGAGAGTTGCATTCCTTCTTCGCGACCGCTGGCAATCAGATTGTCCATTTGGACCGTCAATTGTTCCCGCAGTGCGTCCATTTCTGGTCCGTTTCGCATCTGGGTGTCCTTTCTGTACACGCTTCGTGGGAGGTGCCCGATATCGGAGCATTGCTGGTGTCGTTGTCCGCAAGATGGAGCGGTATGGACTTCGGTGCTACCCCTCGGGTATGCCCAGTTCTTTGCGGACTGCTTGTGCCACTGCCACGCTCACCGGGAGCGTATCATCACTGTTGACCATCCGAGTTTTGGTCAATGCAAATGCAAAATCATGTTCTGGATCGGCAAATGAAATGGATCCTCCCCAACCGCCGTGACCGAAGACGCCACGTCGCTGTGCCATGGCAGAAACCGTATCGTACGCAGGCAATTGAAACCCCAATCCCATCACCATGACTCCCTGCGACGTCGCGTCGACCGCATAGCGTTGGACGCTGCGCGCGTGGTCGACGGTTCGTTCAGTGAGCAAGCGGACGCCATTGACCCCGTGACCGACCAACGATGCGTAGACGGTCGCGAGTGCGCGGGCACTGGTCATCATGTTGATGCTGGGCATGCAGGCCTGTTGAACGAGTGAAAGATTGGCGAACTGGGCGGGATTGTCGACCATCTCGGGGGTACCGCAGTGGTCCAGGTTGAGCGAACCATGCACCCCATCGAACGTCAGCCGTGCGGTATCAACAGTGCGTCCAGCCGGCAGTCCGATGTGCAAATGTGTGAGCCCGAGTGGCGCACATATCTCGTCTTGGACAAATTGGCTGACTGTTTTGCCCGTTGCCCGCCGCAATACTTCTCCGACCAACCAGCCGTAACTAATCGCGTGGTAGGCGGGGACTTCACCCGGATGTGACAGCGGTTCCATGTCTTCGAAATGGCGGCACATGAGCTGCCAGTCGCACATTTCGGTGACCGACACACGTGGCATATTTGGCAACCCAGCCGTATGAATAAGGAGTTGTCGGAGTGTAATATGCTGTTTGCCGTTGGCCCCAAACGCAGGCCAGTACCGTACCACAAAGTCATCATACGCGAGCAGATTCTTTTGGACAGCAATATGGACGGCAAGAGCGGTTATTCCTTTGGTCATAGACCACGAATAAATCATGTCGTCCGCACGGAGCGCATTGATCCCAGTAATCGTGCCCGACACGATGTCGACGATGCGTTTGCCCTGATAATATGCAGCGACCTGCACACCTTCTTCGATCCCCTGCGCTTTGTAGTCATTCAAAATGCGCAACACGAGTGCATGTAACTGCGACTGTTGGGTCATAGAATTCCCCTGTCCACTAGGCACGCCACATATAAACGAATGCAACTGCAATTAACAGAACTGGTATGAAACAAAAAAACAACGAGTAGTCTTGATCGACAATCATGGATGATCCTTGGTAGTGGTCGCCTGCAGGAGTACTGCCCGGTGAATGGCTGAGCAACGTTAGAGCGAGAGGTGTTGGACAAGACAATCGGTTATCGAGACATTGCCCTGTGCAATCACATCGATGCGGTCCGCAGTGCCGTTGGGATAGACGCGCAGTGTGCATGCCGTGTACGCACCAGCATACACTTCTATAAGCGAATGATCGACATAGACATCCAACGATAGATTGCTCCCGACACTGTGGTGCAACGGGATGGTATAGATGTCGTGACTCGTGCCGAGATTCAGACTGCTGCGTTCCATGCTACAGACAAGCTCATTGGTGGGTGGACGCCACGTAATCGTCGTTTGTTCGCCCGTCGTTGGGTCGCTCCGGACGATGAGGGTGACCGCATCTGCCCCATGGGCAACCAGGTGCAGTGCCACACGGTAGGTGCGACTGGCCACGTGGGTCAGTTGATGCTGGAGTTGGTGCAACGAAACGTGTTTGGCGTGTACGATGGTGGTCGCCTCAAGGGCAGCACATTCTGGCGCGACCGTGTATGTTAAATCGCCTGCTGCATCGAGCGCAAGCACACGCGGCAATGTCATCGCCCCTTGCCACCCCGCTGCACGACAGGCCTGTTCGACACGTTGTTCTTGACACCAGCCAATCATGATGCGTCGACCCTGTTCGTCAGTGAAGCTCTGCGGGGCATAAAAACTCACCCCGTGGTCGACACGGTTGCGTTTGGCCGGCGTAAACGTCCGACCGTCGAAATGCCCACTCATGTATATAACGCGGCGCATCGGCAGTGGCGAGGTAATGAACACATGTTGGCCGTTGCTCGCAAAAAAATCTGGGCATTCATACAGCTGTTCGTTGATGGGGTC
>CAIZHO010000490.1 GCA_903932805.1 uncultured Roseiflexaceae bacterium
CTGACGAATCCCGATGCTGCTTTCGCCCTCGTGGTATTGGTTGGTGAGCGGCAGACCGAGTTCATGCACCAGCGTACGTACTGCGGTAGCATGCTGACCAATCCATTGTGCCCCGAGGTCATACGACTCGCCGTTGAAGGTACCCCCGCCCATGCGGCCACCAGCACGGTCGCGTGCTTCGAGGGTGATAACGTTTACCCCTTCTTGGACCAACCTGCGTGTTGCCACCAACCCAGACATCCCAGCACCGATGATGACCACATCTGCATTGAATCCCAGCATGTTTTGGTCGAATTGCAACGTACTCATGGATGTGTTCCCATGTCTACGAGGTGAGCGTGGTCGTTCAACCCGATCAAATGGCGATGTTCTGCTGAAATGCGAATAGTTGTCAGCGAACAGTTATCGATCCAGAGTTTTCGATGATGTGCAATATCAAGTTCGAGTACCGCACAAACGAGTGCATTGATAGTCCCGCCGTGACACACGACACAAATCGTTTCGCCGTCTTGATGCGCTGCGATGATTGCGTTCAGACTGGTATATGCACGTTGTTGCAGCATCGCAAATGATTCGCCGTTGCTATAGGGAGTATGTGCCGGGTCCGCACTATGGGCTGCGTAGTGTTGCGGGTATCGTTCGACGACTTCGGGGATGGTGAGATGTTCCCAGTCCCCGACATGTTGTTCGCGCAAGCCAGCGTCATAGTGTACAGACACCTGATGCATGGCAGCTATTTCTGCTGCAGTTTGCACCGCACGGATGAGATCACTCGCGTATATCCGTGCAACAGGAACAGCCGAAAGTCGTTTGGCAACTGCTCGTGCCTGCGCAAGACCCCGTGCATTCAAGCTGACTTGTGCATGTCCATACATACGACCTTGGGCGTTGTAGTCTGTTTCACCATGACGCACGAGTAGTATATTCACACAATGGTCCCTTGTGCTGTGGGCGGTTGATCTGTTGAAGGGGCAACTATTGTCTCCTCAGCGTGGGCATTGTCATTGAGCGAGACAAGACGGATGTGACCATCGTGGATGCGCAGCGTGGTCAATGCACAATTATCAATCCACATTTTGTTGTAGTGGTTGACATCGAGTGCAAGCAGCCAACAGGCAATTGCTCGGATGGTTCCCCCATGCGTACAAATAACAACCGAATCGTCTGGCCCATGCTGACCAATGATGTCTTGGATAGCTGCAACCGCGCGCTGTTGTAAGTGCTGGTAGGACTCGCCACCGACATGCACCGTTGCGCCGGGATTTTGTTTATATGCGGCATAATTCCCAGGGTAGGTAGCGCCTATCTCGGGGATTGTGAGATGCTCCCACAAGCCGACATCGATTTCGCGGAGCCGGTGATCAAGCGTCAGTGGCAGGCTCGTTGCTGATACTAGCGGTTGGATGGTCTGCAGGCAACGGACCAAATCGCTACTGTAGATTGCTTGGATTGACCGCTGCGCAAGGCGCCGACAGACACGGGCGGCTTGGTGCTGCCCGCGTGCGTTCAATTCGATTTGGACATGGCCCTGATAGCGACCAACGGCATTGTAGGCAGTCTCGCCATGACGGACAAGCAACAGCAGC
>CAIZHO010000491.1 GCA_903932805.1 uncultured Roseiflexaceae bacterium
ATTCCATTGGCAGAGAGTTTTAAAGTCATGAAGTTATATCATGAGGAACCTTCGTCATGACCGTCAGCTATCGTGCGCAGATCGCAGCGACCCAGCAGCTCATGTCGGCAATGCTCACACATGCCGACGCAATCGAACGCATCGCCGTGCGTATCGCCGACGCGGTCCTTGGCCAGCATACCCTGTATACCTGCGGCAACGGTGGGAGCGCGGCAGATGCAGGCCATTTCGCCGAAGAATTGTCGGGGCGCTATCGCACCAATCGGCGCGCATTGCCGGCACTGTCACTGAGCATCGATGCGCTTGCGATGAGTTGTATTGCCAACGATTTCGGCTACGATCAGGTGTTTGCACGGCAAATAGAGGCACACGGCAAGGCTGGTGATGTCCTCGTAGTCTTTAGCACCAGCGGCAATTCGGTCAGTATCATCAATGCGTTGAGCACCGCACGTGCACGGGGAATGGTGACTATTGCACTCCTCGGCAAAGGAGGTGGTACGGCCAAAGGCATGGCAGATGCCGAAATCATCGTGCCGTCGATGGATTCGGGCCGCACCCAAGAAATGCACATTCAAATTGTTCATTATATTTGCGAGGTCATCGAACAACGGTGTCTCTAACGCGTCGTGCATTCATCAGAACAACGCTCGGCGTAGCGGGTGCCGCGTTCACGAGCTGTAGCTTGCCGGCATTTAACGGGCAAGCACCAGTCGTCATTGCACCACCAACGATGAGGGTTTGGACGACAAGTTATGTCATCGATGACGCACTAGCACGATGGCGTGGTGCACACCCGCGCGTACCGGTTACGCGCAAAGTGGTCGCAGCAGCAGAGCTCAACCAATGGATCGCCGAGAGCATCCGCGGCGAACGGACAGCTCCTGATATCGTGATTGCAGACGCGACCACGATTGCGGCGTGGAACGTCAAACGCTATTGGCGTCAGTTGCAAAGTACGCCAGCAATCGAACAAGACCATGTACAAATCGGTCGCCAACAATGCACCGATGCAACACAGTCACGATTCGCCATTCCACTTGCCGTTAATCCGCTGGGCGTCTGGTACGCACGAGCTGTATTGGGAAGTGTATTCCTCCAGCCTGACCCCGAACAAGTGTCTGCCGCATTTGGTCCAACCATGCAGTCTTTCGAATCGTTTCTCAACGAAGTAGCTCAATCTATTCCCATAGGTCCATTGCTCAGTAGCTTCGTCGATGATCTGCTGATACCGCAGCTTGAGCGTAGTTGCATGGTCGGTGACGTGCTGGATGCTGCGTGGGAACAACGTATTGTCGCTGCAGCTTCGGATGCGCAGCTCCAGCAATGGGCCGCACCAGAACGCCATTTTTCGGGGCGATGGTATCAACGTATCACACACGAACAAACAGGGATGATGATAGCTGGCAGGTGGATGCAGGCAGCACTGATGCGTGCAGTCGACGACTCACCCAGCACCTGGCGCCTCTGTGCACCAGCAGGTGGATTTATCGCCGGTCCGAGCCTTGTTGCAGCTGTCCCAGAGGTTTCAACACAGCCGGACTCGGCCATCGCACTCGCGACAGATTTCGCTACGGATGGTGAGCTCCAACTCCTCTTGACGGGAGCGAGCGGTTTGGTCCCGAGCTTACGGGCAGCACATTCCGTTGCTCCATTTGTGGGCAGTGACTCGTTTTGTGGTGGTCAGCAAATCGGCGCAACATGGTGCACCGCTGCAGAATCGCTTGCTGCAGTCCCGTTCACCGCCGATGCGATTACACGACGGCTTGACCTCCAATCGCGACTCATTACATTGCTTACCACGTAACTCATACACATCGTAGGTCCTGCAACTCCTATGCGGCACCGGCTTGCGTCACAGTGTAGTGAGAAAATACCTCTGCGGACATCCGCCCACAACACACGCAGCCGCACTGCACTGCCGAAATCGCCCACGTTCATGCACAACCTACAGGTGCTGGCACACACCATGCCAGCGTCTGTCGTCATCGTACACGCGTGTCCATCAAACTAATAGAATGGTTGCGATGATGTCACCGTGTCTTGCATAATGCGCTTTTTTTTGTATTTTCAGCGGCAAAAGCGCACCACTCACGCACAATAATCGAGGGATGAGCTGTTTGTCGTATGTGCATTCAATGCACATTCTGCGACGCAACCTACCTGCGAGTGTCGCGCTACGAATAACCTGGTGCACAAGCAGCCAGGTGAATTTCTATGCGTGCTCCAGCATCAGTGACACTACGGTACAGGCGTTTGTTGATTCGATTACGAGGACACAAGAAAACGACACTCCGTACAAGAGTCATTAAATCTGTTTGCACACGAACGGAGAAATATGTCACTCGTACCAAGTATTCAGCACTAAATTGCATATTTGACAAATGAAAATACTTCTCTATAATCAACCTATCACCAACCTTGGAAGTATATACTGTGCATCTGTGCGTCACTGGCTTCTTTTGTGGTGAAAATTCTATCGAAGGTACGGCCTATCCGTGCCGACAACTCATCTGAGTTGTTTCTTCCAATGGAGGAGGATCCATCATGGCGATGAATGACAAATCCCTTTCGCGTCGTCGGTTCCTGCGGCTTGCAGCCGCTGGCCTCGGTGCGGCAGGTGCAGCCGGCGTACTGGCTGCGTGTGGTGGCGCTGCAACGGGCGATGCGCCTGCTGCTGAAGCTCCTGCTGAAGGCAACAAGGTTGTCGTGGACTTGACGTTCTGGTGGTGGGATTCCAACGGACAAATCTGGGCTGACGAGTACAACAAGTTGAACCGTGGCGCCAAGGTTACCTTTGTGAACACCCCATTTGCAGACTCACACGACAAGTTGCTGACGTCTTTCGCATCGGGTTCCGGTGCACCAGACATCGCATCACTCGAAATCGGTCGCGTCGGCGGTTTCACCGCCAAGGGCGGCTTGGCCGACCTCAAGGCTGCCCCATTCGATGGCGGCAAGTACGAGAAGGACATGGTCAAGTACAAGTGGACCCAAGGCTCCACTGCTGACGGCCGCTTGGTTGCCATGCCATGGGACATCGGTCCTGCGGGCGTTTGGTACCGCGCCGACATCATGGAGAAGTTGGGCCTCCCAACCGAACCTGAAGCCATCGAAGAGCTGATCTCGCACACCAAGGGCAAGACCTGGGAAGACTTCTTCGCACTTGCTCAGACCGTCAAAGAAAAAAGCGGTGGCAAGATCAAGCTGGTCGCCGATGCAGGCACCGACGTCTATGGTGGTGCACTCCGCCAAGGCGGCGAAGGCTACTTCGACAACATGAAGGTGTTGATCGAAGAAAAGGCAACCCGCCCAGCCCAACTGGCTGCAGACTTCCGCAAGCAAGAACTCGACGCCAACATCGGTTGGTGGGGTGCTGACTGGGCCGCAGGCGTCAAGAACGACGCTTTCGCAGCCATGGTCATTGCATGCTGGATGCAGGGTGGTCTGACCAAGGACCAGCCACAGACCATCGGTAAGTGGCGTGTTGTGCCGGCTCCAGAAGCCAGCTACAACTGGGGTGGCTCGTTCTGTGCCATTCCTGAGCAGGGCAAGAACATCGAAATGGCATGGGACTTCGTGCAGTGGGCCTGCTGTTCCGCAGAAGGTCAGAACGCAATGTTCAAGCCAACCGGTGTGTTCCCAGCCTACAAACCAGCATGGGCAGATCCGTTGTACGACCAGCCACAGGACTTCTTCGGTGGACAGCGCACGTTCCGCGTTTGGGGCGACATCGCCGACAACGTGGCTTCGATCTCGCGCAGCCCATACGACCTGCAGGCAGACGACATCGTCAATGCCGAAATTGCGAAAGTGCTCGTCGAAGGCAAGGACCCAGTCCAAGCCATGAAGGATGCAGAAGCCGCAGCCCTCAAGGCAATCGAAGGCGCAACCCCGTAATCTCCGTCTCACCTCCGCCGGAGTGGTATGTAATGCCACTCCGGCGTGTCATTCGCTGAAACCCTTACAACATGCGAGGTGCACATGGCTTCTTCGTCATTCTCTTTGGCGGAACGTACGGCGCAGGACCGACGCACACGTCAAAAGGAAGCAAAACGCAATGCGTGGGCATACGTATTCGTAAGCCCGTTCTATTTGCTCTACGCTATCTTTGGCTTTTTCCCCTTGGTGTATGGCCTTTGGCTTTCACTCCACACATGGGACGGCATTTCGCCGATGGTATGGGTAGGCTTTAACAACTACATCAAATTGGTGACGGTGGACGAACTCTGGTGGAAGGCAATCTATAACACCATCTGGTTGTTTGTGGTTGCGACTATCCCACAATTGACCCTCGCACTCGGTTTGGCATTTATCATCAACAGCGGGTATGTTCGATTTAAAGATTTTTTTCGGGCAGCCTATTTTATGCCATTTGTCGCATCAGCTGTTGCTGTAGGTATTCTGTTTACGTCTTTGTTCGGCAACCAATATGGCATGATCAACTTTGCCCTCACTGCACTCGGGTTAAACCAATTTCTTACTGCCCCAACGGGTGAATGTTACAAATGGGCCTTCGAAAGTAACAACATGGGTTGTGTCATCAACTGGCTCCAGTCAGCGATGTGGCTCAAACCATCGATTGCGCTCATCATAATCTGGCAATGGACCGGCTATTCAATGATTATATTCCTTGCCGGGTTGCAATCCATTAATCTTGAACTTTATGAGGCTGCACGTGTAGACGGTGCAACCACATGGGACATTTTTCTCAAAATCACAATGCCGTTGTTGCAAGGCGTGATTCTCTTCCAAGTCGTTACTTCGATCATTGGCGCGATGCAAAACTTCGACATCCCTGTCATGCTCGCAGGTGGTACACAATCATCGTCACCAGGCGGCACCGATCAGTCCGGGCTCACCGCCATGATGCAACTCTACTGGTCAGCATTTAAATACAACACAGGGTCGAAAAGCGGGTTCGGCTATGCCTCGGCAATGTCATTCATCTTGTTTATCATCATCGTGGTCTTTTCGTTCACATACAACCGTGCCAACGGTCAGAACCAGACGGAGAACTAAGATGGCCACTACCACGATTGCTCGTAACCGGCGGAACCGTGACCGATTGGGTAGCCCAATCACGATGAGCTTCATGTACGTCTTTTTGGCGTTGTTTGCACTCGTCTCGGCGTTCCCGTTTTATTACATGTTGGTCACATCGACATACCGCACCAAAGACATTCTGGTTATCCCACCGCCCATCTGGTTCGGTAGTTCATGGATGGAGAATTACACACAACTTCTCGACAAAGGGAGTCTGCCGTACTTTTGGACCGCAGTGATGAACAGCCTGTCGATTGCATCGCTACACACGCTCGCAGTGCTATTCTTCTGCTCATTGGCAGGCTATGGGTTCGCCAAGTTCCGCTTCCCTGGGCGTGATGCGATGTTTGCCTTCTTGATTGCCACCCTGATGGTGCCAGGCGCACTTGGGTTGATTCCATCATTTATCGTGATGCGCTATCTCGGCTGGATCGAGACATGGTATCCGTTGATCATCCCCGGTATGGCAAACGCTTTCGGCATCTTTTGGATGCGACAGTACATCGAGAGCGCCATTCCCAACGACATGATGGACGCTGCGCGTATTGACGGTGCAAACGAATTTCGTATCTACTGGGGCATCGTTTTGCCGGTTATCACCCCCGCCCTCGGTGCATTGGCAATCTTGACGTTCATGGGTAAGTGGAACGAGTTCCAGTTCCCATTGCTCATCCTCAAAGACCAGGCGACATACACCCTCCCGGTGGCACTGAGTACCCTGCGGTCGCTCCGTGGCACCGAAATTGGTGTACAAATCCTCGGATCAAGTATTGCCATTATCCC
>CAIZHO010000492.1 GCA_903932805.1 uncultured Roseiflexaceae bacterium
ACAGATGCTGGGCATCGTTCCAATCCTGTTCGTCGAGGTTGTCGTAGTGACGCTCGTCCCCAATGGCCCAGCCATTGACACCGTTGTGTGCCTCGGGCCACCAACCGTCGAGGATGCTCAGGTTGGGGATCCCGTTCAGGCTCGCTTTTTGGCCGCTGGTGCCGCTGGCCTCGTACGGTCGGCGCGGCGTGTTCAACCAGACATCGACGCCCTGTACCAGTGCGCGTGCCACACACATATCGTATTCTTCCAAGAAGACAATTTTGCCAGCAAAGCCCGGCTCTTGTGAGCGCCGATAGACATCCTGGATGAAGTGCTTGCCCGGCTCGTCGGCAGGGTGCGCTTTGCCGGCAAAGACCATCTGGATCGGTCGGGCTGGGTTATTGAGGATTGCTTTGAGGCGCTCGGCATCCTTGAACAACAACGTCGCCCGCTTGTACGTCGCAAAGCGCCGTGCAAACCCGATGGTCAACGTGTTGGTATCGAAGATCGGCCATGCCACCGGCGGGAACCCCAGCCGCGTGTGCCGTTGCGCCAGCCGCTCACGCACGAACTGCACCAAAACGTGCTTGAGATGCATACGCGCCTGCCAGAAGGCTGCATCGTCGCTCTTGGTCAATGCCTCCCACAACGCAGGCTCGTCGAGGTGGTCGTACCAATCCTTGCCCAACACCGCGGTGTAGAGGTCGTTCATTGTGGGGGCTAACCACGACGCCGAGTGGACGCCGTTGGTCACCGAGGTAATGGGGACTTCGTCTTGCGTGGCGCCTGGGTAGAGCCAGTGCCACATCGAGCGGGCCACTTCGCCGTGCAGTTTGCTGACGCCGTTGTGCATCTGCGACAAACGCAACGCCAGCACGGTCATCGCAAAGCTCGGTCCCCAGGACTGCTGTTGCATGGCGATGTTCATGAATTCGTCGCGGCTGATCCCCAATTGGTCCCAGTAGCGTGCGAAGTATTTGTCGATGAGATCGAGCGAGAACGCGTCATTGCCGGCCGGCACGGGTGTGTGCGTCGTAAAGACCGCTTGGGCTTTGACCTTCTCGAATGCATCCATGAAGGGCACACCCTTGGCAACAAGTTCACGGGCCAGTTCGAGCACCAAGAATGCCGAGTGGCCTTCGTTCATGTGCCAGACCGTCGGTGCGATGCCCAATTGACGCAACGCACGCACACCGCCCACACCCAGCACCAACTCTTGGGCTACACGCATATCGTGATCACCACCGTACAGGCGGGCCGACAATTCGCGGTCGCTCGGGCTGTTGGGGTGGATGTCGGTGTCCATCAGATAGAGGGCCACGCGACCGATGTGGAGTTTATAGACTTTGGCGTAGATGGTGCGACCGGGCAACTCGACCTCGACCACGACTTCGTCACCGTTGGGCGTACGCGCGGGGAAGGCGGCGATGTCGGCGAAGCTCATCTTGGTGTTGATGGCCTCTTGCCAGCCGCTATGATCGAGGCGCTGCCGGAAGTAGCCCTGTGGGTAGATGAACCCCACCGCCACAAACGGCAAATCGAGGTCGCTGGCTTCCTTCACATGGTCGCCCGCCAAAATGCCCAGACCACCCGAGTAGATGGGCAACGATTCGTGGATGCCGAACTCGGCCGAGAAGTAGGCAATCGAGGCTTTTTGGGTGGGGTAGGTGCGCTTGAACCACGTCTGGGTATTACCCATGTATGCGTCAAACGCAGCAATCACGGCATCGTAATCGGCGACCCAGAGCGCGTCGGTACTGGCGGCTACGAGATTCTTCTGACGGACATTGCGGAGGAACTGAATCGGGTTGTGGTAGATTTCTTCCCACAGTGACGGGTCGATGCGCCGAAACAAGTCGGTCGCGCTGGGGTTCCATGCCCACCAATAATTGTAGGCAACGTCAGCCAATCGCCCGATGCGCGTAGGGACCGGGGTAAACAAGACATCCGTACTCGATGCGCCCAAGGTTCACCTCTATTCAACAATAACAGAAGGAATTTGACACACGAGAAGCGACGGTGCTCCCCGCAAACACCGTCTACTATACACGGTACGAGAATTTCACGCAAAAACCTTGGTAATGCTGTGGTAATGCATGCCTGTCAGACTGGAGCCGGATTCGTAGACAGGAGGACCGCATGACCCTCAGCAACTATGCCCACCAGCCGCTCCGCCCCCTCGCCGACACCCACGGGAGCACCGGGGTCTACTTGGTCACACTGCAGACCGATGCGCTCCAAGAGCCCTTCACCAGTGCCACCCAGCCGACCCACGAGATGACCACTGCAGGTGACATCGCCGCAGACGTATGGGATCACATCCATGCGCTGTATGCCAACCAATTCTCCGAAGCCGCCGTCGTCACCACCAACGGCATCAGCGCACTCATTCGGTTGTACGAACCGAGCACGAATCAGGACCACGAACCGCTGGACGAATCGTTTTTTGTGGAGCACAGCGCCGAATGCCCCTGCTGCGCTGCCATCGCGGCGGGCGAATTCGCGGACGGCACCTCAGAATCCCGCACGTGGTATGAGTTCTACGGTTCGGCTGCAGAGTTCGTCATGGAAGCGCGCACCGAGATTGCCCGGGCCGTCTGGAGCAGAACGGGGCAGCGCGGGACGCAGTTTTGGTCGAAGATCGAAATCGAACCCGTGGCAGACTTGCCAGCA
>CAIZHO010000493.1 GCA_903932805.1 uncultured Roseiflexaceae bacterium
CACCGCCTCGTTGGATGTCTCCATCCAGGCGCAAATCATCGCCTTGCTGGAAAAGCTTCAGCAAGAGCTGGGGCTGACCTACCTGTTCATCTCGCATGACCTTGGCCTGGTGCGCTATTTTTGTAACCGCATCGTCGTGATGTACCTGGGGCGCGTGGTTGAGATATTGCCGACGGCGCAGACAGCACCACGCCACCCGTACACGCGCGCGCTGATGGACAGCACCTTTGAGCCCGACCCCCAGCAGCGCCGTGTCGTGACACTGTTGCATGGTGAAATTCCCGATGCTTTTCATCTGCCCGAAGGATGTGCCTATGCCGCACGATGCCCTAACGCCTCGGCGCGTTGCCGCAGTGAGCAGCCCGAGCTGACGCAAGACAGCCCACACCGCCTGGCTTGCCACCATCCCCTCGACTGATGGCGGTTCAAGTTGACAGCCCAATCCTACACACGCCCATGACCACCTTGCACATCCTGACCGCAGAATTTCTGCACGAGACCAATACATTTTGCAAGCTGCCCACCACCCTCCAGGGTTTTTCTGAACGCGGTTTGCTGTTCGGACAGCAAGCGATTGAAGCGCGTCGCGACAACAACACCGAGCTGGCTGGATTTCTGGATGCGGCAGACGCCTACAACTGGCGGGTCACCCACGTCTTGAGCGCCCATGCCCAGCCCGGTGGACCGGTGACGCGTGCCGCTTTTGAAGAGTTGGTGGCGCCCATTGTGGCGGCAGCGCTGCAACACAAAGGGCAACTTGACGGCATTCTGCTGGGTTTGCACGGCGCCATGGTGCCCGACTTCTGTGATGACGGCGAGGGCGAGTTGTTGCGCCGTCTGCGCGCGCAAGTGGGGCCCGATCTCCCCATCGGCATCACGCTTGACCCGCATGCCAACGTCAGCCGCACCATGTGCGATCTGGCCAACATCATCGTTTCTTTTAAAACCTACCCGCACACCGATATGCGGGCGACCGCACGCCATGCGGGCGACATTTTGCAGCGCACCATGCTCGGCGAGATTCGCCCGGTGACGCTTCGTGTCGCTCGTCCCATGCTGGAGGAGGCCAATGGCGGGCGTACCGACATCGGCCCCATGACCGGACGACTGGCGCGTGCAAGAGCCTACGAAAAAGAACCAGATGTCTTCGCGGTCAGCATCAATGGCGCGTTTCCCAACGCCGACATCGCGGAGGTTGGCCCCACGGTGTTGGTCACCGCGCAGGGTGACATGGCCCGTCATGCCGCGTTTGCTGTCGACATGGCCGACGACATCTGGGCCTGCCGCCATGACACCCTGAACCGCTACCACACAGTGACCCAGGCGGCGGCCTTGTGCAAGGCCTACTCGAGCGACCGCCCCGGCCCCATCATCGTGGCCGACTATGCCGACAACCCGGGTGCTGGCACCTATGGCGACGCCACGTCGCTGCTGGCCGCCCTGCTGGATGCGCAGGTTCAGGATGCCTGCTTTGGGCCTATGGTTGACCCCCAGACCGTGACCCAATTGGCGCAGCATCAACCCGGCGACAGCCTCTCGATTCAGCTAGGCGGTAAAACTGACCCGCGATTTGGCGGCGCCCCGCTGGCATTGACCTGCACCCTGGTGTCCCTGAGCCAGGGCGACTACGTTGGCAGCGGCGCCATGATTGGCGGATTGCACCGCTCCTGGGGTCCAACGGCCGTGGTGCGAGTCGAAGGCATAGAGATTTTGGTGGTGAGCATTCGCGCGCAAATACTGGACCTGCAGCAGTTCAAGGCGTTTGGCATAGACCCCGAAAAGAAACGCATCGTGGCGCTCAAATCCATGCAGCATTTCCGTGCCGCCTTCGAGCCGATTGCGGGCGAGGTGATTGTGTGCGACAGCGGGGCCCTGGGTACCCTGGACTATGCGGTGTTGCCGTTTTCTAAAGTGCCGCGCCCCATTTTTCCGCTGGACCGAGACCTGGACATCGCAGACTGGCTGGGTAGAAATAACAACGGGGTCTACATTCCGCTGGGGAGTTGACCCTTGTCAGGGGGCTAGGGGCGCAATATCCAGCAGCGACAAATTGCGCGCTGCGGCTGGCGCGCTTTGGTAGGTTTTGAGGGGGTCAACCGAGGCCGCCTCTGGCATGGCAAACGGTATGCAGTTGATGAACAG
>CAIZHO010000494.1 GCA_903932805.1 uncultured Roseiflexaceae bacterium
CCGGTACAAGGCTCGACCGTGTGTATGATTCACCAATACCCAGTTGCCCTTCGCCATTCCAGCCCCAGCACATGACCGTGCCGTTTGCCTTCAAGCCACAGCTGTGATTGTCACCAACCACCACATCGATGAACCGTGTGCTCGTGCTGGTCGTGTCGAATATCTGCGATCCTACCCCTGTCGATGCCTGCGCAGACGACAAGTTTGGCATCAACACGCTAACAAGCGTTATGAATGCCATGAATAATTGGATACTTCTGAACCGTTGCATATTTCCCCCTCGGCGCATACCTTTGGTACCTATACATACAGTAACAGCTGTACTATTCACAAATGTGGACGTGGAAGGCAAATGCACTATGGTTTTTGGATGCTTGTCGGAAGAGCGCCTGCTGGGTACAATATGCACATGAACATCACCACCATCGCGTTTGACGCAGACGACACCCTCTGGGCCAACGAAGACCTGTTTGTTGCTACCCAACAGCAGTACATGCAGCTCTTGGCCCCGTATCGTGCCAATTGGGATGCCGAGGAGCTCCATGCAGCCGAACGACGCAACCTAGCGTACTTCGGCTACGGCATCAAAGGGTTCACCCTCTCGATGATCGAGACGGCAATTGAGGTCAGCGATGGGGCCATACCGGGCCGCGATATCGCCAAAATCATTGATATGGCCCGTGCAATGGTGCACGCCCAATTACCCCTCTTGCCGGGAGTCGCCGAGATCATCCCGGAGTTGTCGACCAAATATTCCTTAATGCTCATTACAAAAGGCGATTTGTTTGACCAAGAAGCCAAAATCGCACGCTCAGGTCTTGCAGATTCATTTCGCCATATAGAGATTGTCAGCGAAAAAACACCGCATGCGTACCAACGAATAATGCAACGCTACGACATCAACCCGCTATCGTTTGTGATGGTCGGCAACTCGCTCCGTTCCGATATTTTGCCGGTTGTTGCTATCGGCGGGCACGCAGTACACATCCCCTACCATCTCACGTGGGCGCACGAGCATGTCGATATTCCCGCCAACGAACGCACCTGGCAAGAGTGTGCCAGCATTGCCGACTTCACTCAGTGGCTCGCGCAATGCTGATGGGCGCGGTATAATCACGCCGTCTGAGACGTGGTCTCTCCACATTGGCAGTGTCGCCAACGATAGACGACCTCGACACGCGCAACGAAAGGGAGAATCATGACAACCAAAAAACGTATTGCAATGCTGACGAGTGGTGGTGATGCACCAGGCCTGAACGCCGTCATCCGTGCGGCAGTGAAGTCTGGCGAATCGCTCGGGTACGAAATGCTCGGTATCGAAGACGGCTTCGAAGGCCTGATAGGTACCCCACGATATCGTGTGTTGACCGACGTTGATGTCAAAGAACTCCTCAATCGTGGTGGTACCATCCTCCGAACAACCAACCGTGGACATTTCAACGGGCCACGCGTGGTCGGCCAGCCAGACGACCCGTATTTGCAGGCATATAACAACATCATGGGGATGGGCCTAACGGGACTCATCACTATTGGTGGCGAAGGTACCCAAACCATTGCCCTCGCGTTGGCCAATATGGGCGCGCCCGTCATCGGAGTGCCCAAAACCATTGACAACGATCTCGCCGGGACAGACCGAACCTTTGGCTTTGATACTGCTCTGCAGGTAGCCACCGACGCGCTCGATCGGCTCCACACAACCGCTGCGAGTCACAATCGTGTGATGGTGCTCGAAGTCATGGGCCGTCATGTGGGTTGGATTGCGTTGCACTGTGGGATCGGTGGTGGCGCCGATGTCATTCTGATTCCCGAGATCCCATTCGACATCAACAAAATCGCCGAGCATGTTACTGCCCGTGACAAAGCCGGCAATCAGTTCACCATGATTGTGGCTGCCGAAGGTGCGTTCCCCCGCGGCGGCAAACCTATCTATGGGGATAACGGCAGGTTAGGGGGCGTCGGGCAAATGGTCGCAGAGCAAATCCAAGCACTCACCGGCAAAGAATCGCGCTGTGTGGTGCTCGGCCATCTGCAACGCGGCGGCACGCCGACACCCTACGACCGGATTTTGTCCACGCGCTTTGGGGCAGCTGCAGTCCGTGCCCTCCACGAAGGGATCACCGGCGAGATGGTCGCCCTCAGCGCCCAAGACATAACCACTGTGCCGATGATCGAGGCTGTCAGTCACCTCAAAACCATTCGACCACATAGTGACCTCGTCCGCACCGCAAAAGGTGTTGGTACTATTTTCGGTGATTAACAAAAGCCCGCCGGTTGGTCGCACATGACCAGCCGGCGCTTATTATGGACTTACGATGATCTTGTTGATGACGAAGCGTTCGTTGCCACGGGCACTGGTGCCCGTCACGACAATGGCCCATTCACCATCCATCGTAAACAATATGGTCGTTGTGTGACTCCCATCGGGTTGTGCCGTTGCCATAGGTTTGCTTGTGCCCATGGTCATACCAGGCATTTGGAGGTCAAGAACGACGTCAGCAACGGCATAGGGCTGCTCAGATTGGGTGAAGCTGACCGCTACCGGAATTGCTGCGTTTGCATACAGTGCAGACCCAAAGCGCAACGTGGCAGTCACCCCTGCTGATTCGGCAGAATAAATAATGGGTTGTGTACATCCGGTCAGCATGACGAGTGCAACAGCCCATACAACAAAGAGTTTATGCATCACCCACTGTTCCTTCACTCGGGATCGGATAGCGCAACGAAAACAAGAACCCGACGATGATATGTTGCACATTGATGAGCAGAAACAATCCGCTCAGTGCGAGTGCATAGGCGTCAGGGTATGCATACGTCCGCAAGAGACCGACCAACACCGCATCGCGGATCCCAATGCCTGACACACTAATGGGGAGCGCTTGGAGCAGCGATATTTGACCGGTGGCCCCGAGTATTGCACTCAACGTCACACGTCCGACATTCATGGCAACAAACAACAACCAGATGCGCACAGCGGTCGACAGGGCTGACCCCATGGTTGCGACAACCAAGCGTACCGCTGGCGAAAACCCGACATCGAGTGCATCGAATTGCTGGGTAATGCCATCGTACCGTTGGCGAAACCGCTGCGGAATAATCCTCCGTCCCATCAGGAAGACATAATCACGACTACGGCGAATCAACAGCACGGGCAGCATGACAAAAATCGCTACAGCGACAATAGTTGTCGTTGCTTGAACGGTGATGCGACTCTGAGCATCGAGGCTCGTCGCGAGCGCAGATAATCCGATGAACGCCATCACGGCCATGGCCGCGACGTCACACAGCCGTTCAACGAAAATACTAAACAATAAACTCGGCATTTTGCGCTCTGCATTGCGCAAATACAAGGCCTTTACGAAATCGCCGCTTTGGCCAGGTGTTGTACCACCCAAAAACAGCCCGACCGTGTAGATCCGACTGAGCGTCCACACCGACGGCGGTTGGAGCCCCAGCTCAAGCAAGATAATCCGCCAGCGCCATGCTTTCACAATGATGAAAAACGGCATCAGTCCAAGCGAAATAGCAACCGGCACCCACTGTACATCCCGTAGCGAGGCAAGGATCGCGTTGACATCTGTGCGCAATAAAAATCCGACAAAGAGTGCTGGCCCTATCAAGCGTAATGCCCAGCGAAAAAGCGTCTTGCGCATTAGCGCGACTCCGACTGTTCACGACGCGCAAAGCGCAAACCGGCGATTTGTTCGGCGAGCAAGCCAAACATGAATATCACGACCGCACCGACAAACAGCATCACCGCTGAGTTTGGGATATACAGTCGGCCTGCATCGGTATAAAAGTAGCTGATACAAAAAGAAAGTAATCCAAGCATCAGCATCATCACCGAGACCGGAAAGAACACCCGCATTGGCGCAAACAACGTGGTAATCCGTAGAATGATACCCGTAAAGCGAAACCCATTGCGCAATAGCTTCTGTGCACTTTTGCCGGTCACCCGTGGCGCCACGGTGATTGGTTCAAAGCGCACATGATAGCCTGATTTGCCGAATGCCAACGCACTGGTCGTCGGCCATGACATTTTGTTCGGCAAGAGATGCACAAATTCAAGCATGACCGATCGTCGCATGGCACGAAATCCCGATGTTAAATCGCGCATGTCCATTTCAATCAGATAACTCCCCAGCTTGTTGAGAATCGTATTCCCGAGCCAACGAATGGTGTTCTGTTGGCCAGCGCGGGTGCGCTCGCCGATCACCATGTCGTATTGACCGATGTATTTGAGCAACGTTGGCATATCGGCTGGATTATGCTGACCATCTGCGTCCAAAATAACTACCACTTCGCCACGGGCAGCCCGTACACCGGTTTTGACTCCGGCGCCATTGCCCACATTGTGTGGCCTACGAATAACGGTTGCACCTGCTTCTTCTGCTTTATCAGCGGTGTCATCGCGCGAAGCGTCATCAACCACAATTATTTCAGCTGCCGGAACAACGGCTTTGACACCTGCAATCACGCGTGCAATGGTGTGCGTCTCGTTGTGGGCAGGGATAACGACAGTAATGCTAAACGGCCACGTGGTCGGATTGGTCATAGGAACTCCTCTCAAAAGACACTCTGATTATACGTGGCTTTGCTCAATTGGGCGCGCAGTACGCTGCTGAATCTGCCATGCGAAAGATCCAATACCGACCATATTGGCTCAGCGGTACAAGGCTCTTGTCGGGCGGGACAAGCTCGTTTGACCACAGCAACCAATCCGGTTGGGCATCGCATATCATCCGAGCATCAACGGGATACTGGGTGGTACGGATCACGACACGGTCTGACAGGACCGAGTACTTGCCTGCAGGTGATTCTGCAGGGACCAGGACGCCGAGGCGGCTGGGTTGCAACAGCTGCAATGCAGAAAGCGCTTGGTACTCGTCTTGCGGTTGCCCGACGCGAACCTGCATTGCCGTCTGCATGACACCAACGACAATCCCCGCCAGCAATGCGCCTGCAATCACAATGCCATGTATTTTGGGAACACGGCCTACCACTGCGCGCAACCCATCAACTGCGGTAATCGCTGCCACGATGGTCAGGGGCAGCATCATCCGAGGCAAGATAAACGCAATTGCTGATACTGCGACAAACCCCGCTGCCCACACAACCAACACAAGGCGCTTCGTGTCTATCGTTTTTGTGACGACGCGCAGACCAATCCACACCAAACCGATGGTACTCAACCAGTGGAATGGGACCGTCAACATCCGTAACCAGAGGCCTTTGTCATACTGGTTTGGGGTCGCTCCGGTACCGAACACTCCCACAACGGTGTTCCACCATGAGCGTACAAACCGTGCTGGATCATTCAACACCACGTCCATCAACGGGATGTTGTCGGGGACATCTGCCCACCGGCCCCAGTCCATATTTCCATAGATTGCAAGCCAGCTGTTTTTTGCCTGTAACTGATAGAACAATTGCCCGCTATCACGCATGTTGACAAACAGTTGCGGTGCGGCCAGACAGAACCAGCCGAGTCCAATCAGGGTGAGGATTTGCACGCGATCTCGTCCGGTTGTCGCTGACATCCACAGTGCAACGGCGATGGGGATCCAGAGCACCAACCCGGTATGTCTGATTATGTAGGCACTGCCGGCAGCAACACCAACGACACACCAGCGAAGCCGTGCCGCAGGTGCGCTCATTGCCCAGAGGATGGCGGCGAGTGTCGCCGTCGTTGCTGCGGTGAAGGTCATATCGCTCCCGACGAGGAGCGCATACTCACCAAAAAAGCTGCTTCCTGCCAGGAGCGCCACAACGCCCGCGTCCCAGCCACGACCACAGACCGAACGAGCAATGACCCAACTCGCACACAGCGTGAGCGTTGCCGCAACGATTGCCCATATCAGTGCCGTCACAAAAACGTCGTATCCACCGATGATGCGTCCCAGCCAGAGGACTGCCGGGTAGCCATATTGATAGAACGCATCGGCGCGGAATACCTCTGAAGCACGGTCGCTGCGGCTAGCAAACGCGCGGAAATCTTTCTCGACACCGGGTACGACCAGAGTCAGGTGGCTCCGCTGTACGACCGTCATCGCAACACACCAAATGCCGATTCCTGCAGCGATGTAGCGCTCTTGAGTGCGCTCCCAATGGGCTGATATCCGTTCCCGGTTACGCCAAAAAATGATGGAAAGCATTACACCAGTCGCCCATACGAGTACCGACGGCCAGACCAGGACTTGATGCAATGGGTACCGTATACACAACAATACAAGCACATTCGGCACCCCGGCAGCGAGGACGATTCGGCCATACCTCCCCGCCCAGTGCATCGGTACTAGATGCGCAAAAAGAAGCGCAACCAGCATCGTCAGCACGGCCATGCTGGGATATGGCAGGGCGAACCACGCGCTTTGGTAGGTCAGCGTATCGATGAGTACGCCGACGTTCCGCAAGTCCCCTTTTTGCCAGGGGGACACAGCTGATCCAAAAACGACCGGCGTATCTGTCAATTTGGTGAGTGCGATGGGCAACTGCACAGTGATTTCATTCCACGCATACGGGGCGTTGAATGTGTGCGTCGTAGTGGTCCCGGTTGTCTCTATTGTGAGCGTTTTGGTGATTGGTGATGCAACTCGTATTGTCAGTGTCGATGGCATCCCAATCAGCGGGAGCCGTAGGGCTGCGTTTGCACCTGACCACCGTACGCGGCCGTCACTGCCGAAAGAATCAGGCGAAGCCTGTTGTTCAAAAAAACCTTGGAGGTATGCACTGTCGTACCCGCCGATGTCCACCACGTGGCGTGTGGGAACTGCATGGATCAACAGGCTGAGTATGAGTGCACAGATGAGGATGGCGAATGCTTCGAGCGGGAGTTTAAAGCGTGGCATATACTCCTTAGCAAAGACGTGCACTATGGTATAATACGACACGTTATCAGAATTTGCATGTTGCACCATGGAGCATACAGATGGCACGACTATCTCGCGCAGACCGTAAGCGCATCAACGCCCGATCAAACTCCGCACTGCC
>CAIZHO010000495.1 GCA_903932805.1 uncultured Roseiflexaceae bacterium
ATCAGTGCCAAGCCCAAAATGCACCGCTGGCAGATCACCGGAGAGATAGCCGCGGGTGATGGTGATGGTGCCCCAGCGGGTGATGTCGCCACTGGTCAACCGCAGCTGTGCACCGATTGCCTGCGGATTTGCCCCTGCCTGTCGGAGCGATACCGTCAATGCAGCGCCTGCACACAGGGCATTTTGGTAGATGACGCTTGGTGCCTGCAGATTGTTGACGACGATATCGAGTTGGCCATCTGCATTGAGATCCGTCATCGCCATCCCACGGCCAGATGCGATTGCATCGAGTTCCCACTGGGGAGCAGGAGCGTAGCGCCTGCCATCGTAGCGCAACGCTTGGTTGCGTTCGATGAGTGCATGATCGGGGAGGAACGGGAATAACTCTTGGGCAATCATGCCGTTGACCGCATACAGATCCAGTTGACCATCATTATCCAAGTCACCGAAGCGTGTCGACCAGCTCCAGCCGGTGGATGTGGCGGCGACGGTCCGGCTGAGATTGTGCCACCGGTTGTCATCGCCACGCTGGAGGATGGCGTTTTCCATCAGTTGCGGGTCGTCGGCTGGGTGATATTGGGTCATGCGGCTGGTAACCGGGAGCCATTGGGCCAGGGTTTGTACGCTGGTGTCGTAGGGGTTCATGTCTGCGGCAAAGAGCTCGGGTGCACCATCACGGTCGAGATCGGCGACATCGTAGCTCATGGTGCTGTGTGGGGTCGAGACGAACGGTTGTACGGGTACCCAATCGGAGCCGTGGTGGAGCCAGACCATGTCGCGGGTATCGAAGTCATTGCCGACCACGATGTCATCGCGACCGTCTCCATCGATGTCGAGTGCGCTCATCGAGAGGGCATTGGCGTGATCGGAGAGGCGGGTCTGGGTGAACCGTCCATCGGGTGTTTGGGTATGCAGGGTGACACCGTTTGCCTGTGCATCAAAGACGCTTTGACTCCCGCCGCGGGGTGCTTCGGCGTCGTACGAACCGGTCACGAGATCAAGCAACTGGTCGTCGTTGAAATCGTGCCACAGCATGCTGTAGGTGCGTGCACTGCCAAAGGTGGCTTGCAGACGGCGAAAAGTCGGGTTGGTAGGGGTGTTGTTGTTGAGGAGCACGCTGATCCCTGCGCCTTGGTGTGTCGCGCTGATGTCGGCAAAGCCGTCGCCATTGACATCAACAATCTGGACAGCCCGGGCATTCGGCAGGTCGAGCGGTTGTTCGAGAAAAAGAAAATCCCCGCCATTGATGGCGAGCGTCGCAGCACCAGAGATATTGGCCAAGACGATGTCGGGTAGACCATCGTTGTTGACATCTCCCGTGGCGACACCAGATCCATTGCTGGCAAACAGACGGACCGGTGGTTGCACGGTCGTTGTGTGGGTCATTGGATGGGGAATAAAGGTACCTGTGCATGGGGCGGCTGGGGTGTATGGGATGACGCTGCTGGTGACCGGCACGGAGGTGCCTGACCAGACCTGAACGGGTGCAGCAACGCTACAGGCGTTGGTGATGAGGGCAATAAGCGGGATGAAGAGCTGCGTGCGGTTCATGGTGATGGTCTTTTTGGCGTGGGTACAAAACTGGCGGCCGGGTTGTACCCCGACCGCCTGTGAAGAGAAACGCTTACTGGAACAGGGCGTTGACTTCGTCGTTGGCTGCCTTGAGGGCATCAGCTGCTGGCTTTTCGCCCAACATGATGCTGTCCATGGTGGCGTCCATGATCGGTCCAATTTCCGACGCGAAGTCGGTTACTGGGAACAAGAACGTACCATTGGCCTCGGTGGCCTGTGCGGTGAAGGCGGACACGTCGACCTTACGATCGCCGTATGCCTTGAGGGCTGCATCGACGCCGCTCTGGATGGCCGGGAAGACCACGCCATAGCTGCCGACGATGTTTGCACAGGCTGGGGATGCAGCGAACTTCATCCACTGCCAGGATTCTTCCTGGTGCTTGGAACCGACCCAGATGGAGTCAGCAAGACCATTGAACATGGACTTGCGACCGTCTGGACCCTTTGGCAAACGTGCAAAGCCCGTGACGAACTTGGCGTCGTTCACGTATGAACCGATCATCCATGAGCCGTCGGTGGTCATTGCAGCCTTACCTGAGGTGAACAATGCCGTTGCGCCGAGGCTACGGACGTCAGCCAAGGTTGGTGCAACGCCTTCGACGAGATTCAAGTTGGCGTACCACTGAATGGTCTCGGCCAATTTTGGATCGTCGTAGAAGTACTTGGTGGCATACAAACCGTCGTTGAACTTGAAGCCGTTCGAAACGGCCCAATGGCTCCACTGGGTCTGACCGTATGCGCCGCCGCTGCCGCCGCCAACGAAGCCGTACTGGACGACTTTGCTCTTGTCGAAGCCTGCGTCAAGGGCGTTGTTGCCGGCTTCGTCGATGGTCAACTTCTTGATGATTTGACCGAACGAACCGCCGTTACTGGCGTTCCAATCTGCATTGTTGAGTTCTTCAACAGTCACGCCGGCTTTGTCCAGCATGTCCTTGTTGAACACGACTGCGACGGTGTCCCAGTCTTTTGGCAGACCATAACGCTTGCCGTCGCGGCCCCAAAGGTCGCCCAGGCCTGGCAGGTATTGTGCCAGGTCGACGCCATCACGCTCCACGAAGGGCTGGATGTCGACGAGCTGCTCTTTGGAAGCGAATTCTGGGTACTTGGCCAAGTGGTTGGTGAAGACGTCAGGTGCCGTGCCGCCGACCATGCCGGTCTGAACGGAGGTCCAGTAGTCGCCCCAACCTGCTTGCTCAACCTTCACAATGATGTTTGGGTTGGTCTTGGTGAACTCAGCTGCACAGGCTTCGTATGCTGGCTGCTGGTTGCCGTCCCACAGGCCGTAGCGGATGGTGACCGCATCGGTTGCTGCTGGTGCTTCGGCTGCTGGCTCTTCGGCTGGTACTGCGGTTGCTTCGGCTGCAGGCTCTGCTGCGGCCGTTGGCTCTGCTGCTGGTGCTGCTGCGCCGCCACATGCTGCCAAGAGCATGCTGCTGACCATCACCAGAGCGATTGCCAGTGCGTTGAAACGAAAACGCATTGAACACTCCTCCTCAAAAAAGGGAAATCTATGCATCCCGATGCTCATGCATCGCTGGTGCCATGTGTTAGCGGAACCCCGTGAATTGAATGGCATTGACTGCCCGTCGCCCAAAGACCAAAAAGATGAGAATGGTCGGGATGAGACTCAGTGTCGTCCCTGCCATCAACCCACCCCAGTCCGGCGACCCTTGCGGTGTCTGCGACTGGAACACAGCCAACCCGACCGTCAACGTCCGCATGTTCTCGGCTTTGCCAATCAGAAACGGCCACAAATAGTCGTTCCAATTGCCCAAAAACTGCAGAATCGCTAACGTACTCAGTGCCGGTACGCTCAACGGCAGAATGACCTGCATAAAGATGAGCGGTATACTCGCGCCGTCCAATTTGGCTGCCTCTTCGAGCTCGTGATTGATACTCAAGAAGAACTGGCGCAAAAAGAAAACGGAGAACGGTGTCATGAGGAACGACGGCGCAATGATGCCTTGATAGGTGTTCATCCACTCCAACTCGCGTGCCATGAGGATGTAATTGGGGACCAATGTCACCACACCAGGGATCATCATTGCCGTCAGGTAGAGAAAGAAAATCTGCTCGCGGAAGCGGAATTTGAGGCGGGCGAACGAATACGCCGCCATCGCACTGAAAAATGTCTGTCCCAAAATCGTCGTCGTCGAAACCATCAACGAGTTCTTGAGGTTCATCCAGAAATCCATGCCGCTCGCCGTGCCGCCTTGTGCGACGGCCTCTTCGGAACTGAACATCCCCAGCACACGCTTGAAGTTGTTCAGCGTTGGTCCGACCGGCAACAGATTGAAGGTGTCGACATAGATTTCTTGCTTGCTCGAAAAGCCGGTCCGCACCACCCACCAGACGGGGAAGAGGGTAACGACAATCACCAGCGTCAAGAATATCCATGCAAATATCTGTTGGGTAGAGAAACCCGGTTTGGTCTGTGTGCGCGTCGTCATGGGACGTCTCCTCCTTTGTGGGCTAGTCGAGGTCCGAAGTGTCTGCGTTGAAGTAGCGCATCTGAATGACCGTGATGGTAATCAGAATCAAGAACAGCGCGACCGAAATCGTTGCCGCATAGCCCATCTTGAAGCGCACAAAGGCATATTCGTAGATGTACCAATAGACCACGCGCGTCGCATCGACCGGTCCACCTTTGGTCGTAATGACAATCGTGTCGAAAATCTGGAACGAACCGATGAGCGATGTCACCAATACAAAAATCAACACTGGGCGGAGCAACGGCAACGTGATACCCATGAACATCTGGCGTTCGTCGGCACCATCAATAGCGGCAGCCTCGTAGACATCTTTGGGGATGTTTTGCAGGCCCGCGAACAGCAGAATTGCGGTGTAGCCGGCATGGCGCCAGATGTTGATGCCCGCGATGGTGGGCATCGCTTGGGTGACCGAGCCGAGGAACGGCTGACGCTCAAAACCCAGGGACATGATGATTTGGTTGATGAACCCTAAAGTGGGGTCGAGCATCCAGAGCCACAGCAGTGCGACGATGATATTTGGCAACAACCACGGCAATATCAAGATTCCGCGGATGAAGGTCGATTTGGTGAATCGGTCGAGCATGACCGCCATGCCCAAGGCAATGACCGTCTGAAGCGGAATATTGAGGACGACATAATATGCCGTCACACGCAGAGCGTGCCGGAACTCTTTGTCGGAGAGCAACTTGATGTAGTTCGCCAACCCCGTGAATTTGGCAGGACGGAGCAGGTCCCAGTTGGTGAAGCTCATCAGCAGACCACGCACCGATGGCATGGCGAAAAAGACGATGAATCCGATCATGCTGGGCACGATGAACAACAACGCCCACAGGAGTTCGTTCCGCTGGGCTGTTCGTGTTCCGGTACGGATAGTCATGTGACGCTCCCTTGCTGTCAATGAAGAACCTGCGAACCGTGGTGGTCAGAGACAATTCGTTGTATTTCAGCGCGGAATCGCTCGGGAGCGACGGGTTTGACAAAGTGCCGATACACGCCACTCTGGTGCGCATCCTGGATTGCATCAAGCACACTACAGACCACGATGGGAATGTGCCGTGGACTGCTGTGACGTCGAACTGTTTGCATCAACAGCTCACCGAGGCCGTCTGGACGATGTGGTTCAATAATGACCGTTCGTATATCGTGTGCTGCGAACATCTGGCAGCATTGATCAACAGTGTGTGCCTCGCGGATTTGGTACGGCTCACGCAGGGTTCGAACATAGAGCTGGCGCACACTTGCATCGTGTTCGATGATCAACAGCGCAGTGGTGCCTGGCGACAT
>CAIZHO010000496.1 GCA_903932805.1 uncultured Roseiflexaceae bacterium
ACACGCAAAGGCCTCGGACACTCGCACCACATGCGGTTGTACGGGGCCTTTCACCATCCATGGAGGAGGACCCCATGACGCAGCACTATCGGCGGCCACGAGCACTTATCCCTGGCGACACGGTGGCAGTGGTCTCGCCGTCGTGGGGGGGACCGCAGGCGTTCCCACATATTTATGACCAGGGTGTTGCCGTATTGCGTGGCTGGGGGTTACGCGTGCGCGAGTACCCAAGCACGCGGATGGCCGATCATGACCTGCGCGCCAATCCGGCGCTGCGGGCGGCTGACATCAATGATGCATTTGGCGACGACACGATAGCGGCTGTCTTTGCAAGCATCGGTGGTGACGACAGTATGCGTATCCTGCCGTACCTCGATGCGCAACGAATCGGCCGCAACCCCAAAATCTTGATGGGGTACTCCGACACCACCACATTGCTGACCGCAATCCATCAGCTGGGGATGGTGACATTCCACGGGCCGAGTGTGATGGCGGGGATTGCCCAGCACGCGAGTCAATCCGCGGCCACACGCAATCACGTCCACAGCATGCTGTTTGGCAACAACGATACGTACACGTACGAGGCCGCACCACACTATACACAGGGGTATCGCAACTGGGAGGACCAATCGCAACCCAATGCATTGGCGGATGCACAGTATAGTCGCGGGTGGCAGTTTTTGCAGGGGAGCGGGGTGGTGACGGGCCAGTTGTTTGGGGGATGCATCGAAGTCCTCGAGTTCCTCAAAGGTACGGCGTTTTGGCCACAGCCGTCGTTCTGGCATGGCAAAGTGCTGTTCCTCGAGACATCCGAAGAAAAACCAACCATCCTACAGGTGACCCGTTGGTTACGCAATTATGGGCTGATGGGGGCATTGCGCGATATATCGGCATTGATCATCGGGCGCCCACGCGATTACACATTGAGTGAGCAACTCGCCCTCGATGCTGCGGTGTTGCGTGTTGTGCATACCGAATTCGGGCTCGAGCAGCTGCCGATTATCACCAATTTCGACGTCGGTCACACCGAGCCCCAGCGGATTCTGCCGCTCGGCGTGCGCATGCAAATCGACTGTCGCGCTATGTCCGTGCGGCTGATCGAGCCGTGGCTCCGCTGAGCGGTACGCGCGGGTAGACCAGCGCAACGAGGACGGCCAAAATAGCAGTCAACACGGCAGCCCACGTCCCTGCTTGCATCGGGGTAACCGGGGCGACCAACGCAGGATGGTGACCATACCCATAATCCACCACAACCGATGCTACGAGCCAGCCGATGGCGAGCAGACGCGTACGCAGACGGATTTGGGTGAACGTTGGTAGGAGCAGCACGCCTTGGCCAGCCAATGCCAGATGGACCACGACTAAGCCGATTTCGATGGGCAGATATTCGCCCGTGGCGGCCCATTTTGTGCCCCAAAAGAGCACGGTCCAAATGCCGTACTTGATGCACGAGAGCGCAGCGAGGGGGGTCAACCAGTTTGGCTTCTTGTGGGAGCGGAACTGATAGTAGACGATCATCCCATACAACGCTGCCAACGGGCAGTCGGGGATGAACGGCCAGGCCCACCACGGAGCATTGAGCAATTGGGGGCCGTACCATACTACGGTACCGATCGAAAATCCCAAGAAATCGATGACAATAACGGCCCAAAAAATCACGGGGACGGCGAGGATCCAGCCGAACAGCCGCCGCAGTGTGGTATCGACAAAGTGCAATCCTGCGGTCATTCGGTTCCTTCTTTCTGCCCTGAACGGATCAGTTGAATGGGCACCCCTGCGACCACGGCACCCGCCGGTACATCGCGATTGACCAGACTCCCCGCGGCCACACTCGCGCCCGCGCCGATGACGACCCCTGGCAAAATGGTGCAATTCGCTCCCACCATTGCATCGCGTTCGATGACTACCGGGCCACGGCGCCATTCGTGCCGCAAAAACTCGTGGCAGAGAATGGTCGTGTTGTAGCCGATAATCACCTCGTCGCCGATGGTGATGTCCATGGGAAAAAAGACGTCCAGCATGACCATCAACCCGACCGATGCGTAGCCACCGACTGTCACACCAATCGAGCGGTAGAGCCAGCGCTTGACTGCCAACCATGGCGTGTAGCGGGCGAGCTGAATGACCAGCGAATGCCAGGCGACCCGGAGCATCCCACCCGTAACCTGCGGGAAGTAGTGCAGGCTGTTGTGCGGCCCAGGACTGGGGTGGATCTGCAGGCGCGCTTTGCGCGCCTGCGAAGAACCAAGAGTCACGACTACGATCCTGCCGCTTCGGTGATGGTCACCTTCATCAGTTGATCGCCTTGGCGCAATGCCAAAATCACATCCATGCCGTTCATGGATTTGCCGAACACGGTATGCTTGCCGTCGAGGTGGGCAGTACCCTGGCGATTGTGTACCAGAAAGAACTGGCTGCCGTTGGTGTTGGGACCAGCGTTGGCCATCGAAATAACGCCTGCGTCGTGGATGAGCGGGTTGTTCTTGCATTCGTCTTCGAACTTATAGCCGGGGCCACCCATGCCCGTACCGGTCGGGTCGCCGCCCTGTGCCATAATGTTGGCAAGCACCCGGTGGAAGGTGATGTTGTCGTAGTAGCCTTCTTTGGCCAAAAAGACAAAATTATTGACGGTCTTGGGGGCTGCCGATGGGTCGAGTTCGAGGACGACTTCGCCCTTCGAGGTGCTCATTGTAGCGATGTACTTTTTGGTGACATCGATGGTCATCTCAGGCGCGCTCTTCCATTGTTTGTGATTGGTCACGGCTGGTTCCTCTCGTATACATTCCTGCTCTATTATACCCAAGTGCCGCAACACACGCCCTCTGCAGCGCACCAGATGGGTGTGGTATTCTAGCGGGACAAAACATCGTCGTTTGAGGAGGTTGAGATGAGCACATCCACCCGCGTTGGGATTATCGGGGCTGGCGCAATCGCCATGTATGGGCATATCCCCGGCATCAAAAAGCACCCCCATGGGAGCGTCGTGGCCGTCTGTGATACCAACCAAGAGCGTGCCAATGCCCTGGCAGCCAGCAACGGCATCAGCACCGTCTATACCAATTGGCGTGACATCATCGCCGACCCCAACATCGATGCAGTAACTGTCGCGCTCCCTAATGCGCTCCATGCCGAAGTAACGATTGCCGCGCTCAAAGCAGGCAAGCACGTATTGTGCGAAAAGCCGCTGGCGATGACCGTTGCCCAAGGTGAAGAAATGGTCGCCACGGCGCACAAAGAAGGCCGGGTCTTGGCCATCAATATGAGTAACCGCCCGCGCGCCGAGGTCCAATACATGAAGGCCAAGGTCGCTGAAGGCAAAATCGGCAAAATCAGCTATGCGCAGGGGCGCATGATCCGCCGCGCTGGCATCCCCGGCTTTGGCAGCTGGTTCACCCGCAAAGAACTCTCGGGTGGCGGCGCCCTGCTCGATATCGGCGTTCACATGCTCGACATGGTGCTGTATGCGCTGGGCAACCCGAAGGTCAGCGCCATCCGCGGCG